>NZ_JASGSR010000117.1:0-24104 GCF_040446015.1 Bradyrhizobium sp. INPA03-11B | reverse complement strand
GCCCAAAATCGAGGTGCCGCCGATCCCCAAGATGGACGCGATCACGCAGCCGAACTTGCGTGCTCCGGCGCGCAGCTCGTTCGGCGACCGTGTCAGCCGGTGTCTCGACGACGCCGCAGCCAGCGGCCTGAACCAGAGTGATCGCGCCGCCTATTCGCGGTCCTGCGCCAACACGCGTGACTGACACGTCAAATCCCGACCGCGCTATTGGGCGGGAAGGCGCAACGTCGTGAGATCGGAGCCGACGATGGTCGTGCCGGTGAAGCCGCCTGCCTCGGCGGCGGTGCGGAAGTCCGCTTCGGTCAGCGCGCCACCAGGCACCTTGTAGGGACCGTGATGCGTCGCCCCGACCTGCGGCGCCAGATGGGTCAGCATCAGGTATTTTGCGCCGGCGCGTTTCGCCATGGCGCCAAGGTCTGATGTCAGGCTCTGGCGATAGTAGACCGGAGGCGGCATGCCGCTGTCGCGCTCCGGACCCATGACCGGATGCATGGTCGAGTGCACGATCACCTCGGCGCCCTGCGCCAGCTTCTCGACTTGTGCCGATGTCGAGGTCGGGCGGGGCGGCGCGGGGCTGTCGTTGCTGGCGTCGCCGCCGATCACGACGCTGCCGGCAGGCGTGTCGACGCGAAACGAGGCGTGACCGGCGACGTGGGTGGAGCGGATCGCGCTCACCTTGACATCGCCCTTCGTCCAGACCACCTGCGGCTCGTCGCTCGGCTCGAACGTGATGAGGTGCGCGAGCTCGGCGGGGCCGCCCGCCAATCGTCGCTTGTCCTCCGAAACCCGTTGCGCGATCTCGCCGGATTGAACGAAGGCGTCACCGATATGCGTCACGAACTTGCCGCAGCTCATGGTGAAGCCGAGGGGTGAAGACACATCGCTGCTGCAGACGACATCGACTTTGGCGCCGCTGGAGCTCCAGTTCCAGCGCGCGAGCAGGAGGTCGACGAAGCCCTCGGTGTGGTCCGAATGCATATGGGTGAAGAACACGGCATCGAGCTGACCGGGATCGACGTTCAGTTGCGACAGCCGCAAGACGGTGCCGCGGCCGGCGTCGAACTGCAGCTTCGTCGTGCCGCAGCCGGCGCTGTCGTCGCCATAGCGCACAAGGGTGCCGGCTCCGGCGACGCCATTGATGAGGGCCGGCCCGCTCATCGTGCCCGTCAAGGTAACGAGCATGCAAGGCGCCGATTGGGCGGGGAGCGGGACGTGCAACCAGGCCACGGTCAGCAGGGCTATCGGAAGTGAGAGGCGTCGCATGCTGTCGGCTCCCGTGTTCATTCCGCTGGTCGCGGAGACTGCCGGACTTCGGGGCGGCCCACAAGCGCAGGGAGATCGGCGGCCAGGCTCGCGCAGCTTATGAACATCCAGCCTCGCGCAAACGAAATCCGCCGGCCTTTCGGGCCGGCGGATTGGTGGTGTTGCGAGGTGCGGTCGTCAGTTATTCCAGTTGCCGCCCTGGTCGTTGCCGTCACCGTGGTGATGGCCGCCGCCGTCGAAGTCGAAGAAGTCGAACAGATCGCTGAGCGCCGGGCTGTTGACCGGAACGTAGGGATTGCCGGGCGCCGCAACCGGGTTCGGGAAGTTGTCGCGGCTGCGATGGGTGATCGGCTCCAGGCGCCAATTCCGCTCGATGAATTTGATGATCGAGACGTGATCGGCATATTCATGCGAGATGTGGCCCTGCCGCGCGAACGGCGACACCACGATCAGCGGAATGCGGGTGCCGTCGCCGAAATAGTCGAGCGGCTGCACGTAGCCGGAGTCGAAGTAGCCGCCACCTTCGTCGAACGTGATGAAGATCGCAGTATCCTTGGCGTAGTCCGAGGCCTGGACCTGGTCGATGATCTTCTTCGCGAAGCCTTCGAACAGGTTGAGCTTGGACGACGACGGGTGACCGTCAGTGAAGCCGCTCGGCTTGACGATGGAAACCGCCGGTAGCGAGTGCTTGGAGAGGTCGGAGTACAGATCAACCGAGTCCTTGATATGGGCTGCGACCTGTTCCGGGTGCGACATGATCGAGGTGTCGTACTGGAACGGATTGCAGATGTTGCAGTACTCGTCGGCGGTCGGACCGGCTACGCCCCAGTTGAGCTGGTAGGGATCGTTGACGTAGTTGTTCCACTGGTCGCCGTAATACTTCCAGGAGATATTGCGCTCGTTCAGGCTGTCGCCGATGCTCTTGCGGGTCGACGGCGGGATCGTGAACGGCGTGTTGGACGGGTTGGTGTCGGTGTAGGCGTTCTTGCCGTTGCCGAAATAACCGGGGTTGTAGTTGTTCAACAGATAATAGTGGCCCGGCTCGCAATTCGCATTGATCCGGATGTTCTTCAGATAGTCCAGGATCGGCTTGACGCCGGGCTGGGTCGGATCCGAGCAGTCGCTGTAGGAGCCGCCGCCGGACACCGGGCTCGTCTGGAAGGGCGGCGGGAAGCCGCCATTGCCGCCGGCGCCGTAGCCGTCCTCGGTGTACCAGTTGTTGGTGCCCGTGGCCGGATTCGGATTCTCGATTTCATGCACGATGCCGGCATTCGCCGTGCCGCCGAACACCTGCGTGCCGTTGGGCGGGACGGCGGCGTTGCCGTAGGTGTCGCTGAAGTAGAGCATGTCGGCGTGGCCGAACATGATGTGGTTGGCACCGGTGCCGCCGTTGACGGACTGATGGAAGTTGTCGCTCATCGCATATTTCTGCGCCAGCGAGGTGAAGTAGGGCACGTCGCCCCTCTGCACGTTGTAGAAGCCGAGCGCCGTCGAGCCTTCACCCGTGGTCGTCGCCGTCGGCGAATAGTCGGTGGAGAAATTCGAGGGCTGCGCCGCGCCGTTGGCGCCGGCGCCGACGGTCACTTCGACCCAGGCGAACAGATTGGCGCCGCAGCCCGACGGATTGTCGCGGCTGGCCGCCGAGTGGTTGCAGTTCAGCTGCTGCCACATCTGGTAGAAGCGATGCACCGGGCTTGCCGAATAGGAGTCGTAGGGCATCGCATCGCTGTTGGTGAGCTGGAACGGACCGGCCGGCAGCGCGCTGACATTGGTGATGCGCTGATCGGGGGTCTGCGAGGACTGACCGGTGCCGCCGGAAAGCAGGAACTGGTAGTAGTCCGACGGCAGGCCGGATTCCGACTGCTGCGCCAGCACCAGCGACGCCTCGCACGTGGTGATCGGCGAGCTGCCGCACTTGTTCGGGATGTAGGAGACCTTGGGGCCGCCGACCAGCGGAGCCGGCAATTGATCCTCCGGGAAGTTCTGCTTCGGCGGGCTCAGCAGGAACGCATCGTTCGGGCCGTTATCCATCGCCGCGTGCTGATGCGCCTTTTCGAAGTTCGGCCCGGGGATCGCATTCTTGTTGCCGTCGAGCTTGACGATGCCCTGCGAGAGCAGGTTGAACACGCTCTCGCCGTGTCGCTCGGGCACGTAGGTCGCGAACACGTGGTCGAAGCTGCGGTTCTCGCCGATGATGACGATCACGTGCTTGATCGGCGAACGGGTCTCGTGTCCGCCGTGGTGATCCCAGTCCTGCGCAAGGACGGGGCCGGCGGTGAACTGGCCCAGCGCCAGTGCGCTGAGGGTGAGGCGGCAACTCTGCAGCCAACGTGACTTCCGCTTGTCGCGCATTAAAGCTCTCCTTTTTGCTGGTTGAGCGGCTTGGTGGAACTTGCAGTGTCTCGCGGCACGACCTTGATCCGCCCCATCATGCCGCCGTCCTCATGCTCGAGGACGTGGCAGTGGTAGACGAAGGTGCCGACGATGTTGGGAGCGCGGAAATCCATGCGCAGGCGCACGCTCGGATATTTCAGCATGCGGCCGTTGTAGTAGGGCACGTTGACGGTATCACGCAGGAACGGCTCGTTGACCGCGACGCCGGACCAGTCGAGCAGCTGGAAGTGAAGCTGATGGATGTGGAAATCATGCAGCTCCATCGAGCGGTTCTCGATGATCCAGTCCTCGACGTCGCCCTGCCGCACGGTGATGTCGGGCACGTCCGAATGCGGATCGAACGGCTTCGGCGTCTCGCCATCGAGGGTCATGAAGAACTTGGTCGGGCTGTTCGGGTCGTTCGGATTCTCCGGCTGCTCGGAGAAGAACAGTTTTCTGACGCGCACCGGTGCGACGTTGCCGACCCACGGCCGCTCAGGTCGCGGCAGCGGCTCGGCGTGAGCGGGCAGGGCGGCCTGCGGCTCGCTCGCATTGGTCGAAGACGTGATAGCGACCAGCGCGCGGTTGGGGTCGTTTTCGCCCGCAGGACCGGTGTCGACCGCGCGCGTCACCAGCAAGGCTGATGCGCCGACGGGCGGTCCTTCGACGATGAACTCGGCGCGCGAGCCCGGCGGCAGGCCGATATGATTGACCCATTGCACCGAGGGCGACGGGCTGCCCTGGAATTGCAACGGCACCCCGTCGAGCCCGACGATGCCGATCTGCTGCGGCGCGCGGCCGACCAGCAGCGCGAGATTGAGATAGGTGATCGCGGATGCGTTCAGCACGCGCCAGAGCTGCCGCTCGCCCGGCTTCATCGTGAGCCTGGCCGGCGGATAGTTCGGATAGGGCACCGGCACGAAGTTGACGGAGAGATCCTTCGACGGTTTACCGAAACCGGTGCCGGAATTGGCGACGTCGCCGTCATTGTCGATCTGGCTCTTGGTCATGACCGGCTCGAATTTCGACGGCGGCGCGTCGGGATTGACGAGGTCCTGGTCGCGGATCACGAGCACGCGCTCGGGCAGGCCGGCCAGCTGTGGATCGGCGCGCTCGATGCCTTCGATGATGATGGCGCCGGAAGCGCCGCCGAGGACCTGCGTCTTGCTGAAGCCGTGCAGATGCGGGTGGTACCAATAGAGGCCGGGTGCTGCGTCGTCTGGAATGCGCAGGCGATAGTCGAACGGCGCGTCGTCGGGCTGGATCGAGGTTTTCAGCACGTCGTCCTGGTGGCAGACCGGCGGCACGGTCAGCCCGTGGAAGTGCAGATTGGTCGAGATCGGCGTCATCGCGCCGCTCTCGCAAATGTCGGCTTGCTTCCGCGTCGTGCAGATCGGCGCGCCGGCGAGCGGACGGTCGATCGCGGGCGTTGCCGTATCGAGATCGACGAGGTCGTTCTTGAAATGGATGACCAGCTGATCGCCCGGCTTCAGCCGGAGCGTCGGCGACGGCTTGCCGTCCGGCGTCAGGTAGCAGTAGCGGCTCGTTCCGTCGGGCAGCTTCTGATCATGGATGCTGAGGTCGGTTTTGAGCACGCCGTCGCGGCTGTGCAGTTCGGCGGGTTCGTCGATCGCGCTTCCGGGGGCGGGCCGGGCACAAACGTCCTGCAGCGTTCGCTGCGCATCCTGCAAGCCTGCGGCGGCGAGCCAGGTCGTCATGCCGCTCGCAGCCAGCCCGAGGCAAGCTGCGGCGATGACACAACAAACGGTCGAAAGTCGTCGTGCCACGCCGCCCCGCCAATACGCCGCCACAGGCGCGCAAGCGCGCGACCGACGCCACGCGTGACGTCAGTCCACGTCTTGCGACCGCAATGGTCGACAAATGCTTCTGTTTGGTATCGGGGACGCTAGCCGCGCGTTGTTGCCGGAATCTGGCAGGTTTTTAACACGCAGATGACAGAAACTTGCGGCACTTCGACGCAGAAGTGCGCACAACGTTCAAACCTGCTGAGCGATCAATCGGATGGCGCATTCACAAACTGAATTGCGGAGATACGAAGACACGCAGGCAATCGACAGATTTTTTTTCGGTGTCGCCGTGCCATCGGCGCTTGGTGAGCGGACACTTTGTGAACGACGAACCTTCCGCCGACGCTGCCGGCGAATTCCACCTGCATGCCGTCATTTCCACCAGCTGATCTATATTGACATAAAACGCATTTTTTGTCATAGTGTATCGATATTATGACAAACAAGCTCACCCAGGACGAAGCAGAGGCGCGCCGCCAGAAGATTCTCGTGGCGGCGCGCTGGTGTTTTCTCAACTTCGGCTTCTCGAAGACCTCGCTTGACGACATTGGAAAGCGCGCAGGGATTTCGCGCACGCTGCTCTATCGGACGTTCAAGGACAAAGAGAACATCTTCACCGCGGTCTTCGCCGATTGGCTCATCTCCCGCCATCCGGCTGCGAAGAAAGCCGCCCTCGGCGCCGGCTCGCCGGGCGAGCGGCTTCTTGAAGTGTGCAGGCTCATGGTCATTGAACCCTGGGCTGACATGGTCGGAGCGCCGATGGCGGGTGAATTCTTCGACGTCTGCGAGCGCCTGGACCCGCAAATCGAGGCCCGGCACCGCAGCTTGGCGACCGAATGCGTTGCGAGGATCCTCGGCGGCGACGAAGCAGCCGCAGAGGTTTTCGTGCTCGCGCTTGATGGACTTCTCAGCGACGAGCCCACCACGGTGGTGCTGGAGCAACGAGTGCAGCTTCTCGCTGCTCGCTTCGCGCCGCTCAACAAACGAAAGTAGCGAGTATGACTAAGGCATGGACGGTGAAGGACATCCCTTCACAGGTCGGAAAACGCATCATCGTCACCGGCGCCAACAGCGGCATCGGCTGGCACGCGGCGCTGGAGTTGGCGCGTGCCGGAGCGGAAGTGACGATTGCCTCCCGGAACGAAATGAAGGCCGCCGACGCGGCTCGCCGGATCCTTGCCATCGTGCCGAACGCCAACGTCGACATCGGGAAACTGGATCTGTCGAATCCCAGGTCGGTGAATGCGTTTGCGGAGAGCCAGCGGTCGCTGTCCCGGCCGATCGACGTGCTGATCAACAATGCAGGCGTGATGGCGCTGCCGGATCGCCGGGAAACCGTCGATGGTCATGAGATGCAGTTCGCGACCAACGTCTTGGGTCCATACCGCCTGACGGCCTTGCTGCTACCTGCGCTGCTGCAATCGGCTGCGCCGCGCGTCGTTACCGTAGCGTCCGGTACCCACGCGATGGGAGGTCCGGTGCCCATCGCCGACCTCGACTCCAGGCAAAGCTACAAGCCGATCAAGGCCTACGCGAAGACGAAACTCGCGAATATCCTAGTCGCAAGGGAGTTGCAGAGGCGGGCCGGGGACCGTTTGCTATCGGTCATCTGTCACCCCGGCGCGGCGAAGACGAACCTTTTTGCCGATACCAGCGCCCTCATGCTGCTCGCGGCGTTTGCCGCCTATCCGTTGGTTCAGAACGCCGCCATGGGAGCGGAGCCGACTCTCATGGCTGCGACCTCGACGGACGTGAAACCGGGCGGCTACTACGGACCCGGCGGCTTCATGAGACTGCGTGGTCATCCGACCGAAGATAAGACGTCGTCCATCGCCGAGAATACCGAGGCCGGCCGCATCCTGGTCGACGAGCTCGAGCGGATATCGGCGATACGTTTTGCATTCTAACGTCGAAGAGCAGGGCGCTGGCATGACGGTTACGACTTGCGACGACTTCGTCGGTTTCTTCCGGGCGTGGACCTGCCTCCTGCATCCGTCTACCGCATTCGGCGGTGGCAGCCGATCGCGTACATGCCAATTCGCTTAGGATCCGGCATCATGAGAACGCTCCGCTGACTGCGTTCTTCTGCTGGGGCAATCTTGCTGGGCAGTAGCGGACAAGACGAGTCAAGCTCGTTGTTCGAAACCGAGACTTTCTACCGTTTGAACTGCGTCAGAAACATCCGCAATGAATCGTGCTGGCTCTCGACATCCGCGATCACCCAGCCGTCGGGGCCGTTGACGACGATGAAGTTGAGCGTGACCGTATGGCCCTCATTGTCGAAGGTCACAGTCACATCGGTCTTGTCGAACTGGCGGCGCGGCGTTGCGATCGAGATCGGGCCGATCCGCCAGCTCGGGCTCTGCACCAGAAAATCGTACGGCGCATCGTGCAGGGCGGTCCAGGCGCCGCGCAGGCTGGGATCGAAGAACTGCCGGGCGGTTTCGTCGTCGCGCGGCAGGCCGTTGGAAAACGCGGGGCTGCCTTTCCCATAGAAGGCGTAGACGTTGCGGATCAGCGATTCCGGCGAGCGGAACCCGGCGTCGGCGCGGGCGGCCCCGAAAAAGGCCGCAACGAGCAGAGAACCGGCGAGGATTTGGGCGCGTTTCATCAGCTTTATTTGCCGTAGTCCCTGACATATCTTGCAGGGAAATCCCTGGAAACGAAAGCCGGCCGGCGCGATGCGCGAACTCTTCGACGATATCCCTGAACAAGCTCCGCTCGATCCGCAGGAGGCGGTGCGGCGCCACATCCGCACGCCCAAGCGCAAGCGCTTCTACACCAGCGCCGGCGTCACCGATGCCGACGGCGGATTTGCGATCACGCTCGACGGCAAGCAGATCCGCTCGCCGTCAGGCAAGCCGATCGTGGTGCCGACCCGCGCCATTGCGGATGCGGTCGCGGCCGAGTGGAACGCGCAGGGCGAGACCATCGATCCCGTGACCATGCCGCTGACGCGCCTCGCCAACAGCGTGGTCGAGGGGGTGATCGACCGCGTCGACGAGGTCGCCGACGATGCGGCCAAATTCCTCGACAGCGATCTCCTGTTCTACCGCGCCGGCCATCCCGAGACGCTGGTGGCGCGCGAGGCCGAGCATTGGGACCCGATCCTGTTCTGGGCCGCTGAGACGCTCGGCGCCCATTTCGTGATGGCCGAAGGGGTCATGCATGTCGGCCAGCCCGAGCCCGCGATCAGGGCGGCGCGCGCCGCGTTCCCGACCGATCCCTGGCCGGTCGCGGCGCTCCATGTGGTGACGACGCTGACCGGCTCGGCGCTGCTGGCGCTGGCGCTGGCGCACGGCGTCCGTGACGAGGACCAGGTCTGGGCCGCCGCCCATGTCGACGAGGACTGGAATATCGAGAAATGGGGCGTCGACGAGGAGGTCGCCGCCCGCCGCGCCGCTCGCCAGGTCGATTTCAAGGCCGCCGCAGGCGTCCTCAGGGAGTTCAGGCCGGGTTAACGAGACCTTTACGGCGCGGGGCTAGCCTGCGGCACATCCCTCGTGCCTGGCCGAGATCTCCGACATGGCACTCGCCGTCAATCCCGTGCTGCCGGTGCTCGCCTCGAAGGAGGCGGACAGCGTCGCGCCGGACCTCACGCTCGAGGCCGGCAGCGTCATCAATGCGCAGGTCCTGAAGGTGCTGTCCGCCGATCTGGTGCG
This sequence comes from Bradyrhizobium sp. INPA03-11B, assembly GCF_040446015.1. Taxonomy (NCBI): domain Bacteria; kingdom Pseudomonadati; phylum Pseudomonadota; class Alphaproteobacteria; order Hyphomicrobiales; family Nitrobacteraceae; genus Bradyrhizobium; species Bradyrhizobium sp. INPA03-11B. The sequence continues at coordinate 14,998 of NZ_JASGSR010000117.1, read as the reverse complement.
GATCGCGATCGCGAGCCTGTCGATCGACGTCCAGACCGAGGTGCCGCTGCAGCAGGGCCAGAACCTGCAGCTTGCGGTGTCGCAGAGCAATGACGGCATCCGTCTGCAACTGGTTGGATCGGGGGCGGACACCGGCGATGCGGTGCAACTATCGCCGGGCGCGGCCAACGCCGCTGCCGCGCCGCAACCCGTCGCCGCGGCGCCGAAGGCCACGCTGACGCCGCTCGAGCGCGTCACCATCACCGCCACGGCGCAGCATGCAGCGGCGGTGCAGGGCAGCCAGGCCCCGCTGTTTGCCAATCTCACCGCGGTCGCGTCAGCCAATCTGCCGCCAAAGCTGCAGGCCGCGATCGCGCAGGTGCTGGCGCAGCAGACCGGTCTTGACGAGAATTTGAGCGGCGATGCCGTCAAGGCCGGCTTCCAGAAATCCGGCCTGCTGCTCGAGGCGACGCTCGCATCTAGCGGCGCGCCGGCGAGCGGCGGCGTGCCCGACCTGAAGGCCGCGTTGATCGTGCTGCGCCAGGCGCTGACCTCGCTCGGCGCGGGTGACGCCGCGAGGCCTGTGCTCACGCCGCTGCAGCAAGCGGCGTTGCCCAGCGCCGGAGCGGCGCCGAACCTCGTACCATCAGGCACGCCCGCCCTCGAGGTCCAGGAAATCCTGCTGCCGCAGGCCCGCGTACCGGTGGCTGAGGATCTCACCCTCGGCGCCACCGGGTTCGCCGGCGCGCTTGCGGATGCGCTCGATGCCGGCCCGTCCTCGGGCGGCGCGCTCAACCTCATTCAGGAAGCGCTGCATGAGCTCGTCAACCCGTCACGGCAGGGCGCCGCGCCGCGGGACATGCTGCCCAGCGATGTGCCGGCGCGTGGCAGCATGCCGCCACCGCCGTTTCACGGCGCGCTGCCGTCGGCCCAGGCCGTCGCCGAGGCCACGATCGCGCCGGGCGCGCCGCTTGCGACGACGGCGCATCGCCTGCTGGAAAACACCGACGCCGCGCTGGCGCGGCAGACTTTGCTGCAGGTCGCTTCGCTGCCGGGCCACGGCGATGCTGCACGTCCGCAGCTCGATGCGATGGTGCCGCGCTGGAATTTCGAGATCCCGTTCCTGACCCAGCAGGGCACGGCGATGGCGCAGTTCGAGATTTCCCGCGACGGCGGCGGCAATGAGGTCGAGGCCCCCAAGCGGGTGTGGCGGGCGCGCTTCACGCTCGACGTTGAGCCGGCCGGGCCGGTGCACGCGCTGGTCTCGCTGAACGGCGAGCGCACCTCGGTGCGGATGTGGGCCGAGCGGCCCTCGACCGCCGCGCAGCTGCGCGCCGGCGCGTCCGAACTGAGCCAGGCGCTGACCAGGGCCGAGCTTACGCCCGGCGATATCGAGATCCGCGACGGCAGTCCGCCGCAACCTGCGCCCGCGCGCGCCGGCCATTTCCTGGACCGTGCATCATGAGCGAGGCGCAGAACCAGCTCGCTGTCGCGCTGCACTACGATCACGCCGGCGCGCCGCGCGTGGTCGCCAAAGGCAAGGGCGCGATCGGCGCCAAGATCATCGAGGTCGCCAAGGCCAACGACATCCCGATCGAGGAGAACGAGGTGCTCGCCGGCGCGCTCTCCAATGTCGAGCTCGGCGATGAGATCCCGGCCGAGCTCTATAAGGCCGTCGCCGAGGTCTTGGTGTTCGTGCTGCGGATGTCGGGCCGGGCGCACTGAGCGCTTTTCAATCGACAGTGCCTGTTGCCATCCTTTTACCACGATGGCATCCACCATCGTCGTCAACCCGAAACAGTTCAGGTCTCCTCGTGATCAATCGCCGCCATGCGCTCGGTCTTTTTGCTGCCGCCACCGTCCTGCCGACGCGCAGTTTTGCAAATGTGTCCTACCAGCGCAGCGAGTTTCGCGAGGATCTGCAGAAGCGGTTCTTCGATCTCGGCACCGAAGGCACCTTCGTCGGCTACAAGATCGACGACTATCTGATCATCGCGAGCGACAAGGTTCGCTCGGGCGAGGGCAGGCTGCCGGCTTCGACCTTCAAGATCCCGAACGCGCTGATCGCGCTCGACACCGGCGTGGTGCAGGATCCCGACAAGGACGTCTTCAAGTGGGACGGCGTGACCCGTAGCATCGAGGCCTGGAACAAGGACCACACGCTGCGTTCGGCGATCGCGGTCTCGGCCTTTCCGGTGTTCCAGGAGATCGCCCGCCGGATCGGCGAGGAGCGGATGAAGAAGTATGTCGATACGATCGACTACGGCAACCGCGACATCGGCGGCGGCATCGACCAGTTCTGGGTGACGGGCAATCTGCGGATCGACCCGGTGCAGCAGATCGATTTCCTCGACCGGCTGCGCCGCGGCGTGCTGCCGGTCGGCAAGCGCAGCCAGCAGCTGGTGTGCGACATTCTTCCGGTGACGAAGGTCGGCGATGCCGTCATTCGCGCCAAGACCGGCCTCACCGACAATGAGCACGGCTCGCTCGGCTGGCTGGTCGGCTGGTCCGAGAAGGGCAGCGACATCACCGTGTTCGCGATGAACATGGACTGCAAGACGCAAGTGCAGATCGACGCGCGGATGAGCGTCACCCAGCAATGCCTCACCGACATCGGCGCGCTGTGACCATCTGACCTGCGCGATCATCTCTGGTTGGCGTCGCGCAGCTCGACTAGCGTTCTCCGATAAATCAAAGCGGAGGAATCATGCGTTCAGCAACAGTCTGGCTCTCGTCGCTCACGCTGGCCGCGGCGGGCGGCTGGCTCGCGGCCACGGTGTTATCAGTGCCGGCCACCAGCAAGGAGCCGCGCTTTCCGCAGCTCACGATGGATCAGCTCAACGACCTGCAGAAGCCGCTCGGCGAACAGATCATGAAAGTGTCGAGCGTCGGCATCGGTGGGCCCTACAATCCGATCATCAGGAGCCCGGTGCTCGGCCAGCGCCTCTATGATCTGTTCTATTATCTGCGCTGGCAGACCTCGGTGCCGACGAGGCTGAACGAGTTCGCGATTCTGATCATCGGCCGGCAATGGCGCTCGCAGGTCGAATGGTTCGCGCACGCGCCGCTCGCGGCCAAGGCCGGGCTGTCGGCCGACGTCATCGCCGAGCTGAAGGCCGGCAACCGTCCGTCGAAAATGGCCGACGATGAGGCTGTCGTGTACGACTTCGTCACCGAACTGACCACCACCAAGAAGGTCTCCGACGCGACCTATGCGCGGGCCAAGACGATCTTCAACGATCAGCAGATCGTCGATCTGACCGCGCTCGCCGGCAACTACGTGATGGTGGCGATGATCCTGGCGATGGCCGAGGAGACCGTGCCGCCGGGCAAGGAAGAGCCGTTCAAGATTGGCGAGAAGTAGTGACGCGCACTCCGCTTCACCTCGCCCCGTAAGAGCGAGGCGAGGTAGCGCAGCGCCGGCACCGCTCGACCTGATCTCATCACGCGCTAGCGCCTCGCCAGCGTGAGCGAGACCGCCGTCACGTTGCTCTGCTGCGGACGGATCGACACGGATTGCTTGCCGCCGCGCGTGGTGAGCGAGAGGTCGGCGGAGAAATTGTTGCCGCGCGCGGCGGCTTCAACGCGATCGCCGGCCGCGCGCCCCGAGATCGTTCCGGACGCGTTGCGGCTCGCCTCGGTCCATGCACCGGAGATCGCGCCGCCGCGATATTCGACGTCACTGGTGAGATCGAAATTGTAACTCGCGCTGGCGCATTTGAGCGACAGGCGAAGTTCGGCGCCGGTGCCGTCGACGTCGTATTTGGCGCGGCAGCGCAGTTGCTCCTGCATGCCGTCCGATGTCGTGAGCGTGCCTCCGCCGGACCATGAACCCGCCATGGCGAGCAGGGGCGAGGCGGGCGCAGCCTGCAAGGGCGATGCGAGCGCGCCGAGCGACAGCAGCACGAGGCTGATCTTCGCGATGTTTGATCGAGACATCCTGGGCTCCTCTACCGGTTGATGCCTCATAACGCGGCAGGGTTCCGAAGGTTCTTACCGCGCGCCGTCGCGCGCAAGGCCGGTTCCGCGCCGACCGAAGATCAGCGCCCGATCGCCCGCTGCAATGCCGGCATCAGTTTCGGGTCGCGGCACTGCGCGACGTTGAAGCGCATGAAGCCGGTGGCCGATTGCGTGGTGCTGAACACGTTGCCCGGCGCCAGCACGATGTTGTCGGCGAGCGCAGCGCGCGCCACGTCGGCGGAGTCGCAGCCGTCGGGCAGGCGGCACCAGAGCTGGAAGCCGCCGCGCGGCATCAGCCACGGCTCGATGCCGATCCGCTGCAGCTTCTCGCCGACGTCGCGGCGGGCGCGCGTGAGCCGCCGTCGCAGCTCCTCGACATGCTTGCGGTAGAAGCCGGTCGCCAAGACGCTCGCGATGATCTCGGTCGCGACCGCGCAGGGGCCGCCGAATCCGGTCGCGACCTGCAGATCGACCAGCTGCTCGATCCAGTCGGCGCGCGCCGCGATGAAGCCGCAGCGCAGCGACGCCGACAGCGTCTTGGAGAAGCTGCCGATCCGGATCACGCGGTTCAGCCCGTCGAGGGCCGCGAGCCGCGCCGACGGCTCCGGCTCGAAATCGGCGAAGATGTCGTCCTCGACGATGGTGAGATCGCAGGCGGTGGCGGCATTCAGCACGCGGTGCGCGGTCTGCGGCGACATCGTCGCCCCGGTCGGATTGTGCAGCCCGGATACGGTGATGTAGAGCCGCGGCCGCTCGGCGTCGAGCACGGCCTCGAAGCTTGCGACATCGGGGCCTGACGGGGTGTAGGTCACGCTGACGAGCTTGACCTGATGGGCGCGCAGCAGCGCCCGGAAATTGAAATAGCAGGGATCGTCGACCAGCACCGTGTCACCGGGCCGCAGCAGGAAGCGGCAGATCAGGTCGATCGCCTGGGTGCCGGACATCGTGAGCAGCACCTGCTCGGGCGACACGTCGAGGCCCTCGTCGGCGAACCGCGCCATCAGCGTGCGGCGCAGGGCCAGCGAGCCGCGCGTCGCGCCGTAATCGGCGAGCACGGCGTCCTCGGCCCGCGCCAGTCCGCGGAACGCGCGCCGCAGCGCCTCGGTCGGCATCCAGTCGGCGGGCAGCCAGCCGCAGCCTGGCTTCAGCGCGCCGCTCGCGGCGTCGAGCGATTGCCGCGATACCCAGAACGGATCGACGGCGCGGTCGTGCTGCGGCTGGTCCTTGGCCAGCGAAAGCGGCGGCAGCGCCGCCGACGAGACATAGAAGCCGGAGCCCGGCCGCGCCCGGATCAGGCCCTCGGCGGCGAGCCGGTCATAGGCCTCGACCACGGTCGAGGGTGAGACGCCCATGGTCGCGGCAAAGCTGCGGATCGAGGGCAGGCGGTCGTCGGCGGCGAGCGCGCGGCTCGCGATCCTGGCGCGGATCGCGTTCATCACGTCGGTGGTCCGGGTCGCCTTTGGCGCGTTGGCTGGTCGCTGCAAGTGTATGCCTACCTTTACCCATACAGTTTGGCGATATTGTACTGATCCGTAGCTGCCTTGGCCAGCCCGTCACCGCTATCTTCGCCCGCGAAAGACGAGGTACGTGATGAGCGATTCGAAGACGTTGTCGGGCAAGTCTTGGTCGGGAAAGTCCTGGGCGGGCGAGGGGAGCGGCGGCGCGTCGCTGGAAGGCTGGGGCAGCGGCCTGCTCGGCGTGATCATCTTCAGCGGCTCGCTGCCGGCAACCCGCGTCGCCGTCGCCGGGTTCTCGCCGCTGTTCCTGACCTCGGCACGCGCCGCGATCGCGGCGCTGCTCGGCGCCGTGCTGCTCGCGGTGCTGCGGCAGCCCTGGCCGCAGCGGCGCGACCTGGTGTCGTTGACCATCGTCGCGCTCGGCGTCGTGATCGGCTTTCCGCTGCTGACCGCGCTCGCGCTCCAGCACATCACCTCGGCGCATTCGATCGTGTTCATCGGGCTGTTGCCGCTGTCGACCGCGGTGTTCGGCGTGCTGCGCGGCGGCGAGCGGCCGCAGCCGAAGTTCTGGCTGTTCTCCTGCATCGGCAGCGCGACGGTCGCAGCCTTCGCTCTGTCGGGCGACGGATCGGCGTCGCTGACCGGCGACTTGCTGATGGTTGCGGCCATCATCGTCTGCGGCCTCGGCTATGCCGAAGGCGCGGCGCTGTCGCGCCGGCTCGGCGGCTGGCAGGTGATCTCCTGGGCGCTGGTGCTGTCGGCGCCGGTGGTGCTGCTGATGACCATCATGACGCTGCCGCCGAGCTGGCAGGGCATCGGTGCGCCGGCCTGGCTCGGGCTTGCCTATGTCTCGATCTTCAGCATGCTGGTCGGCTTCGTGTTCTGGTATCGCGGGCTTGCGCTCGGCGGCATCGCCAGCGTCGGCCAGTTGCAGCTGCTGCAGCCGTTCTTCGGCCTCGCGCTGGCCGGGCTGCTGCTGCATGAGCCTGTGCCGTGGTCGATGATCGCAGCGACCATGCTGGTCGTCGTCTGCGTGGTGTTCGCGCGCCGCTTCGCTTGAGGGGCATCGGCCTCTCCGGAGGCTGAGAATCTATCCGTCTCGTCATTGCGAGGAGCGATAGCGACGAAGCAATCCATCTCTGTACTTGCCGTGCGATGGATTGCTTCGCTTCGCTCGCAATAACGGGCGGATGGATTGGCGGTCTCAGGACGAGGGAATATGCGCGTCTCGCCGCTAGCCCAGCTTGAACAGTGCCTGCAGGAAACCGCTGACCGCCTTGCGGGCCTCGAGTGCGGTCGTCGGGTTGCCGCCGACATGCGGACCGAACTCGACGCAGGCATCCTTGTAGCTGAACGGCGCCTGCGTCGATGCGTTCATCAGCACGCCGCCGTCGCCTTCCTTGATGGTGCAGTGGCGTACGGTCTGCGATCCCGTCGCCTCCACCACGGTGTTGTTGCCGATCAGGCCGGCATCGAAGCCGTGCGCGGAATCGGGATATTCGGTCAGCACCACGTCGCGCTTGGCTTCTTGCAGGCGCGCGACATAGGCCTTGCAGCTTGCGACCGGGTTATAATCGTCAGGCGTGCCGTGGAAGATCCGGATCGGCCGCGCCGCGACCTCGGTGTCGGTGGGATAGCTGGTCGAGCAATCCGGATAGAACGGGATATAGGCCGCGAACTGCACGCCGGACTTGTTCCAGAGCTTGTTGAAGCGATCGAGGCTCGCATAGAGCGTGGCCTGGCCGCCGCGCGAGAATCCCATCAGCACGATGCGCTCGGGATCGACCCTCGGATGTTTGGCGAGGATCTCCAGCGTATGATAGATGTCGACGATGAAATTGAGCCGGCCGAGCAGGGCCTGGTTCGGCCCGGTCGCGGTCAGGCCGCGGCCGGAGAAGCCGTCGATCACGAAGGTCGAGATGCCCATGCCGTTGAAGTGGCGCACCCAGCCGTCCATCCCGGCGCCGACGCCGCTCGAGCCGTGCATCAGCACCACGACCGGCAGCCGGCCGGTGCCTTGCGCGATCCGGAATTCGCCGCCGACCGTCACCGCCTTGCCGTTGGGATCGCCGGTCAGGAACTGGTGGTCGGAGATCGTCAGCGAGGGGATGCCGTAGATCTCGGTGCGCGCCGCGATCTCCTTCGGGATCTGCTGCGCGCTGGTCTCGATGCAGGTGAACAGCACGGCGCAGCAAAACAGGATCGCGGTCGCGGCCAGGCGCCAGTCTGTCAGCATCGGTTCACCCAGATGTTGTGTTTGATTGGCTGCGACTACAGCAATCGAGACGCACGCTGTCAATTTTCCATGCAGGCAACCTGGCACAGAGCCACGACGCCCGCCCTAAGCCGGCTCCTGCGCTTTCCCGATTCGCCCGAGATGGGTGTAGCCAAACCCCTTCGCGTATTTCAGCCCATAGCCGAGCGCGCGGTCGATCCCGATATGGGCGAGCCAGATCATCGCAATCGAGAGCACCAAGGGTCCTTCGCCGGCAAAACCCAGCGTCATCAGCGCCACCGGCGCGAGATAAGTGTGGGCGGCGTTGTAGACGATGGCGCCGGCCCGCGGGCTGATCAGGTAGGCGGCAAAGCTTAAGTCCGGCACCAGGAACAACAGGACATAGACCAGCCAGGAACCCTCCCACTTGTAGTAGAGCACGGTCATCCCGACGAACAGCACCAGCCCCTCCAGCCGGAGCAGGGTGCGCACCCCGCCGGTCGCTGCGCCAGTCGCTTCAGTCGTCATATCGGTCATTGCAGTCTCCCCAGATATCGGAAAATCCTACCGTTTTGGCGCTCAATACCGCCCACAAGCGCCTTTCCGGGTCCGAAATGGCCGTGCTAAAGCCATTCCGAACGAAGCGGACCCGGCTCGCACCGGGACGCGGACTGTAGCTAACACGGGCGGAAACAAATGAAAGATATCCTCGATACCCTCGAAGAGCGGCGCGCCGGGGCCAGGCTGGGCGGCGGCGAAAAGCGCATCGAGGCGCAGCACGCTCGCGGCAAGCTCACCGCCCGCGAGCGGATCGAGCTCCTGCTGGACAAGGGCTCGTTCGAGGAATTCGACATGTTCGTCGAGCACCGCTCGATCGAATTCGGCATGGAGAAGAGCAAGATCCCCGGCGACGGCGTCGTCACCGGCTGGGGCACGGTCAATGGTCGCAAGACCTTCGTGTTCGCCAAGGACTTTACGGTGTTCGGTGGCTCGCTGTCGGAAACCCATGCGCTGAAGATCACAAAAATTCAGGACATGGCGATGAAGGCGAGGGCGCCGATCATCGGCCTCTATGATGCCGGCGGCGCGCGGATCCAGGAGGGCGTCGCGGCGCTGGCGGGCTATTCCTATGTGTTCCGCCGCAATGTGCAGGCCTCGGGCGTGATCCCGCAGATCTCCGTCATCATGGGCCCGTGCGCCGGCGGCGACGTCTATTCGCCCGCGATGACCGACTTCATCTTCATGGTGAAGAACACCAGCTACATGTTCGTCACCGGCCCCGACGTCGTGAAGACCGTCACCAACGAGGTGGTGACGGCGGAGGAGCTCGGCGGTGCCTCGGTGCACGCGACGCGCTCCTCGATCGCCGACGGCGCGTTCGAGAACGATGTCGATGCGCTGTTGCAGATGCGCCGGCTGATCGACTTCTTGCCGTCGAACAACTCCGACGGCGTGCCGGAATGGCCGAGCTTCGACGACATCGGCCGGGTCGACATGTCCCTGGACACGCTGATCCCCGACAATCCGAACAAGCCCTACGACATGAAGGAGCTGATCCTGAAGGTCGTCGACGAGGGCGACTTCTTCGAGATCTCGGAGACCTTCGCCAGGAACATCGTCACCGGCTTCGGCCGTATCGCCGGCCGCACCGTCGGCTTCGTCGCCAACCAGCCGATGGTGCTGGCGGGCGTGCTCGACAGCGACGCGTCACGCAAGGCCGCGCGCTTTGTCCGCTTCTGCGATGCATTCAACATCCCGATCGTCACCTTCGTCGACGTGCCGGGCTTCCTGCCGGGCACCGCGCAGGAATATGGCGGCCTGATCAAGCACGGCGCCAAGCTCTTGTTCGCCTATTCGCAGTGCACGGTGCCGCTCGTCACCATCATCACCCGCAAAGCCTATGGCGGCGCCTTCGACGTCATGGCGTCGAAGGAAATCGGCGCCGACATGAACTACGCCTGGCCGACCGCGCAAATCGCCGTGATGGGCGCCAAGGGCGCGGTGGAGATCATCTTCCGCTCCGACATCGGCGACCCCGACAAGATCGCCGCCCGCACCAAGGAATACGAAGACCGCTTCCTGTCCCCCTTCATCGCTGCCGAGCGCGGCTACATCGACGACGTCATCATGCCGCATTCGACCAGGCGCCGGATCGCGCGGGCGCTGGCGATGCTGAGGGATAAGAAGGTCGAGATCCCGGCGAAGAAGCACGACAATTTGCCATTGTGATGGATGAAGACAACCGTGGCAATGTGGTGTCGACGATCGAGGCTGTGGCAGAGCGCCAATCGATCGTGCGACCTGATATTGGGTGTGGCGTCCGCAATACTTGCGATGGACATAGCGTGCTTCGCGCAAGATACCGAGATGATGGTTACCGCCCGGACGTCAGAAGAGGCCGTTATCAATGGCTACGCATTTGCCGACAAAACATGCACGCCGGTCGAGCTCCCACAGCTCTTGCTCATAAAGCCGCCCAAATATGGGACTGTTTGTTACCGCATCGAGGATTTCGAGGTGGCGGGCGACTCGGGACTGGATCGAGCTTGTATCGGGCGCTGGGTCCGCGGCATAAGCGTTTTTTACCTGGCCCGATCCGGTTACAGCGGGCCGGATAGTCTCCGATACGAAGCGATCGACCATCGAGGACGGGAGCGAGTGTCTGTTCGTGTGAGGGTCTTGCCCGGCCATTCAAACGCATCGGCCAGCGTTGACGGTTCTTCGCGCGAGCCGGTGATGTCGGCTGGGCCTATCCCTGCCTGCGCTGTGCCGGTGTCCTAAGAGCGTGTAGGGCGGGTTGGTGAAGCGCGTACTCGCCGCCTTCGCTCCGCGCGATCCGTGGTGGGGTACTCTTCGCCAACCCCCCTACGAACTAACCCATTCCCCATCCATCATACCGAAACCGGCGGCAAGTCCGTGACGGCAGGCAGCACGAATTGGCTGAGGATGGCGTTAGAGATGTAATGCCTCTGCTCGAACGCATTCACGACGCCATGAGATCGAGCGCGGGCACGCTGAAAAGGCGCTGGCCGCCGGCGCCGAAGTCTGCAATCCAGCTCAGGTCGTGACCGTTCACCAGGGAACGGCCAAGCCACCATTGATAGCCATAGTAGAGCGCGGCGTGCCCCTCGGCGTTGACATGCGGCCTGGTCGACTCGGCGATCCACGAGGCGGGCAGGAGTGCCTGCTGTTCCAGCGCCCGCCGTCAGCCACGAGCTGGCCAAGCTTTGCAAGGTCACGCGGCCGCAGCCGCAATCCGGCAAAGGCCGCGGGTTCGGCGCTGCCGGTGAAGCTCAGCCACTCCACGTCGGTGATGCCGAGCGGTTCGAACAGCTTCTCCCTGGCATAGACATCGATCCCGCGATCGACGGCTTTAGCAAGGGCAGCAGCGAGCGGGGTAGTGGCGCCGCCGCTATAGTTAAACAAGTCGCCGGGCTGCAACGCCATCCGCTGCTCCAGCACATAGCGGCACGGATCCTGCGCCTCGAGCAGGAGCCGCTCATTGCTTGAGAAACGTGTCGAGCCCGGAGAGACTGTCGGCATCGAGGTCGACCTCGGCGGGAGCCGCAACGGCCCAGCCGTCGTCAAGCATTGAACAGGCCGACATTGATTTGAGTCCCAATTGGATGACCAGGAGCTAGCGCGCCTGTGAAACGTAGCGATTCCTTGCGCAAAAGAACACGCCGGGTTACGGGTTCGCCTGACCCGCCAGACAGGTTCGAACCTGATGACCGAAGACGAGCCGACCGACGAGATTTCCGAGATCGAGGCGCAGATCGAGGAGCTTGCCGAGAGCGCCGAACGGTCCCGGCGGATCATTCTCGGCTCGAAGGTGGCAATCGCAGGTGGGTTCGCGTTGCTGCTCGCGGCGCTGCTCGGCCTGTTCAGTTCCGGCGAGACCGCGGCGCTTGGTTCGATTGCGCTGGTGCTCGGCGGCATCGTGTCGCTCGGATCGAACGTCAGCACCTTGCGGCAGACCGAGGCCGCCATCAGCACCGCCGAGGCGCGCCGCGCGCGACTGATCGGCAACATCGACCTGCGCCTGGTCCACGATGCGCCGCTGAAGCTGATGTGATGTGAGCGGGCGCGTCTGATTGGTTCCCCGGCGTCGTCCCGGGCAAGCGAAGCGCGACCCGGGACCCATAACCACAGCTCGATGTTGTGTTGCGACGCAGGGGCCACAGCTTGCTTCAACAACTCAGCGCTGTGGTTATGGGTCCCTGCTTTCGCAGGGACGACGAGCGGAGAGAATGCAGCGCGTCCTTAGCCCGACGCTAGCGGCACGTAGTCGTACTCTCCGACGCCTTGCAGGATCAGGAAGGTCAGCGACGTCGTACCGGCGTTGGTGACGAGGTGCGGGCGGGTCGGGCGGACGGCGTAGACTTCGCCGACCTTCAGGTTCACTTCCTCTTTCGGCTCCTGCAGGAACAGCCGCATCTGGCCCTCCAGCACGTAGAACGTGTCGGAGATGTTGCTGTGGGTGTGCCACGGCACCTTCTGGGTCGGCGAGAGCTGCAGCTCCATGATGCGAAAGCCGGGGCGGGCGGCGTGCAGAGCACGGCGTTCGACTTCGTAGAGGTGGCTGGCATCCTTGAGCGGTTGTCCTGACTTCACGGCGGCCTCCCGGAGATCTTCTTATGATGCGCGATGCTAGTCCTGTTCGGCTGTCCATGAAACGCTCGGAATGAGCATGACCGATGCGCGCGGACGAGGCCGTCGCGTCGTGATGGTTGCGTGACGTCAGAACGTCGCGGACGACGCCCCAGACGTCGAGTTCCGCGAAAGGTGATCGTCCGGTTCAGCGAATGTTCAGGTCGGGGCGAAAAAACTCAAGGGGGGGCAGTTGGTCCAACTCAGCAACAAAGGGAAACTCTCATGGAACGCCGCGATTTTCTGATGATGGCCTTCGGCGTCGCCGCCGGAGCAGTCACGTTCGTCGCAACGGCACAGGCGGCGCCGCTCGCGCCGCTTCCCCTCAACCAGGATGCACATTCACCGGCGACCAACGATGCGCATCCCGCCGTGACCACGGGCGACGAGGTCGATCGCCTGAAGCCCGAGCAGGTGCGTTGGCATCACGGTTGGCATCATCGGCGCTGGCACCACAGGCATTGGGGTTGGCGCCGCCGCCATTGGCGCCGTCACTGGCGCCGTCATCACTGGCGCCGCTGGTGATATCGACTCCATTCGAAAAAGAAAAACCCCGCGCGAAGCGGGGTTTTATTTGTTCGGAATGCGCCGCGATCAGATCGGGCGGCAGCGGCCGTAACGCCAGGCGAAGCCATAGGGGCAGGCGCGGACGCGCGGCGCCACCACGACCGCGCCGGGCGCGACGACGACGGGGCGCTCAACCACGACCGGGCCGGGGGCAACGACGACGGGACCACGATTCCTGACGCAGCCGCCATAGGGACCACGATGCCAGCCGGGGCCGCAGCCACCAGCCGCATCAGCGGCGCTGATGCCGGCGAATGCGGTCGTCACCAAAACTGCTGCTGCAAAAAGATACTTCATGACTTCTCCTTTATTTGGGCCGCGCTGCGGCACCGCAACAAACTTTTAGATTACCGATTCGCCCGGCCGGATCATTGCAGAAGCCGTTCCCGATGTCGCCGACCATAATGTTGCGGGCTGAATGCGACATGAATGTTGCAGCTCACAGCTGCGTCAGTGCGCCGCAAGCACGCTCAGAATCATTTCGAAATATTTCGTAGCCGGGTACGCAGCGCGCGCCACGATGCGGATGCAAATGTATCGGAGTGCGAGACAAGCGTGACCGAGAGGGCGCGCACGAAATCGCCGACGCTGGTTTGAATGCGTGATCCTACTCGCCGGCGCCGAACAGCGCCGCGAACCGCTTCTCGCCGTTGCGCGAGAAATTGACGACGCGGCTGCCGGGCGTCGCGTCGCGCGCGGCCCATTTCAATTCGGTGAAGCGGTCCATCATCGCCGCGCCCAGCGTGCCGGCGAGGTGGTGCCGCCGCTCGCTCCAGTCGAGGCAGGCCTTGCACACCGGACGGCGCGGATGCGTCAGCGCATCGGCGTCGATCTGCAGTTCCTCCGCCATGAAGCGCTTGCCTTCGCCGGTCAGCTCGATCGCCTGCTTGCTTTGGCGCACCAGCTTCTGCCGCTTCATGCTGTCGAGCATCTGCACGCCGAGATCGCCGGCGAGATGGTCGTAGCAGATGCGGGCGCGGCGCAGCGCCGGATCCTTCGGCCCGGTGCGCACGCGCATGTGGCCGGCGCGGGCAGCAATACCCTGCAGGCCTTCCAGCACATCGGCGACGTCGGGGTCGGAGAGGCGGTAGTAGCGGTGGCGGCCCTGCTTCTCGGGCTCGATCAGCCCGCCGGCCTCGAGCTTGGCGAGATGCGAACTCGCCGTCTGTGGCGTGATGCCGGCCTCCTGCGCCAGCTCGCTCGCAGTCAGCGCGCGGCCGGTCATCAGCGCGGTCAGCATGTTGCAGCGTGCGGGATCGCCGACCAAAGCGGCGATCCGGGAGATGTCGGGTCCTGCTTTCATAGTTCGATGATAGCCGAAGCATCTAGGTCGGGCAAGGCGGTAGTCTTCACCGTGCCGTCATTGCGATCGCTCGCAACGACCGAAAAACTCAGGAGGCCGAAAATGACCATCACCGTCTTCATCCGCTACCAGCTCGATCCGTTCAAGCGCGCGATGTTCGAGGAGTATTCGCGGAACTGGCTGTCGATCATCCCGCGCTGCGGCGGCGATCTGCTCGGCTACTGGATGCCGCACGAAGGCACCAACAACATCGGCTTTGCGCTGATCTCGTTCGAGAGCCTTGCCGCCTACGAGGCCTATCGCGCGCGGCTGCGCCAGGACAAAGAGGGCATGGCGAACTTCAACTTCGCGGAACAAAACCGCTTCATCCTCGCCGAGGAACGAACATTTCTCCGCAAGGTCGAGCTATAGTCGTTCCGCAACAACAATGAGCGGAGGCGCCCATGATCGCCGTGATCTTCGAAGTCTGGCCGAAGCCGGAGCACCGGAATCTGTATTTCGACCTTGCCGCCGAGCTGAAACCCATCCTGCAGGAGATCGACGGCTTCATCTCCGTCGAGCGGTTCGAGAGCCTCACCGAGCCGGGCAAGTTCGTGTCGCTGTCATTCTTCCGCGATGAGGCCGCGGTAGAAGCCTGGCGCAACACCATCGAGCACCGTCGCACCCAGGCCAAGGGCCGTGCGCGGATTTTTGACAACTATCGCCTGCGCGTTGCGAGCGTGATGCGCGACTACGGTTTGAATGAACGCGACCAGGCGCCGAAAGACAGTCGCGCGGTGCATGAGCCGCACTAGGTGGTGTGGACAGTTACCGCATCCATAGGACGATAGCAGCAAGAGTGACGACGGCGAGGTAATTTCTAGCTGT
>NZ_JASGSR010000116.1:0-24197 GCF_040446015.1 Bradyrhizobium sp. INPA03-11B | reverse complement strand
CGTTCGTACCCCGCGCGGCCGCGGCAAGGCCGACGGCGCGCTGCACGAGGTCACCGCGCTGGCGCTCGCCACGGTGCCGCTGAAGGCGCTCAAGGAGCGCAACAATCTTCCCGAGGATTTGGTCGATGACGTCGTGCTCGGCGTCGTCGATCCGGTCGGCGAGGCCGGTTCCGACATCGCGCGCTTTGCGGCGCTGAACGCCGGCCTCGGCGAGAAGGTGCCGGGCGTGCAGATCAGCCGCTTCTGCGCCTCCGGCCTCGATGCCGTGAACTTCGCCGCGGCCCAGATCATGGCCGGCCAGCATGAACTCGTGATCGGAGGCGGCGCCGAATCGATGAGCCGCGTCGGCATCGGCGCCTCCGGCGGCGCCTGGCCGATGGACCCATCGATGGCGGTGCCGGCCTATTTCATGCCGCAGGGCATCTCGGCCGACCTGATCGCGACCAAATACGGCTTCTCGCGCGATGACGTCGACGCCTACGCCGTGCAGAGCCAGCAGCGCGCGGCCAAGGCCTGGGACGAAGGCCGCTTCAGCAAGTCGGTGGTGCCGGTCAAGGACGTCAACGGGCTGACCATCCTCGCCAAGGATGAGCACATGCGCCCGACCACGACGATGCAGTCGCTGGCGCAGCTGCAGCCGTCATTCGCAGCGATGGCCGCGATGGCCGGCTTCGACGCGGTGGCGATCCAGTCGCATCCCGAGGTCGAGAAGGTCAATTACGTGCATCACGCCGGCAACTCCTCCGGAATCGTCGATGGCGCAGGCGCGGTGCTGCTCGGCAGCAGGGAGGCGGGCGCCAAGCACGGCCTGAAGCCGCGTGCGAAAATCCGCGCGTTCGCCAATATCGGCTCGGAGCCGGCGATGATGCTGACCGGCCCGGTCGACGTCACCGAAAAGCTGCTCGAGCGCTCCGGCATGAAGAAGTCGGACATCGACCTGTTCGAGCTCAACGAGGCATTCGCCTCGGTGGTGCTGCGCTACATCCAGGCGTTCGACATCGACAACGCCAGGATCAACGTCAATGGCGGCGCAATCGCGCTCGGCCATCCGCTCGGCGCCACCGGGGCGATGATCCTCGGCACCGTGCTCGACGAGCTCGAGCGCACCAACAAGGAAACGGCGCTGGTGACGCTGTGCATCGGCGGCGGCATGGGCACCGCCACCATCATCGAGCGCGTGTAACCGAGAAGGCAGCGTCATCCTGAGGTGCGAGGGCGACAGCCCGAGCCTCGAAGGATGGATAGATTCACCGGGTCATCCTTCGAGGGCCTCGCAAGAGCGAGGCCACCTCCAGCGACAAAGGCAAAGCCTTTGCGCGGGGATGACGGAGAGATTGGGAACCGCAACATGGCTTACAAGAATTTCAAGTTCGACGTCGACGCCGACGGCATTGCGCTCGTCACCTGGGACATCCCCGGCCGCTCGATGAACGTGTTCGACGAGGTCTCCACGCAAGAGATCGGCGAGATCATCAAGCAGACCACGACCGATGCCGCGATCAAGGGCGTCGTGATCACCTCGGCGAAGGAGGCGTTCTGCGCCGGCGCCGATCTCTCGATGCTCGAGGGCATGAACCGCAGCTACGCCCAGCTCTTCAAGGAGAAGGGCGAGGAGGCCGCGAACCAGATGCTGTTCGAGCAGAGCCGCCAGATGTCGCTGTCGTTCCGCGCGATCGAGACTTCGGGCAAGCCGTGGGTCGCGGCCATCAACGGCCTCGCGCTCGGTGGCGGATTCGAGATCACGCTGGCCTGCCACTACCGCGTCGCGGCCGAGAACCCGAAGACCCGGCTCGGCCTGCCCGAGATCAAGGTCGGCCTGTTCCCCGGCGCCGGCGGCACCCAGCGCGTGCCGCGTCTCGTCCAGCCGGCGGATGCGATGCAATTGCTGCTCAAGGGCGAGGCCGTCAATCTCACCCGTGCGAAGGCGCTCAACCTGATCCACGCCGTGGTGCCCGCAGCCGATCTGATCAAGGCCGCCAAGGACTGGATCAAGGCTGGCGGCAAGGCCGTCGCGCCGTGGGACGAGAAGGGTTTCAAGCTGCCCGGCGGCCCCGTCTTCTCCAAGATGGGCATGCAGATGTTCCCGGCCGGCAACGCGATCTATCGCCGCGAGACCTACGACAATTATCCGGCCGCGCGCGCCATCATGAGCTGCGTCTATGAAGGTCTGCAGCTGCCGATCGACGCCGCGCTGCGCGTCGAGTCGCGCTACTTCACCAAGGTGCTGCGCTCGAAGGAAGCGGCGGCGATGATCCGCTCGCTGTTCCTGTCGATGCAGGAACTGAACAAGGGCGCCCGCCGCCCGGCCGGCGTGCCGCCGACCAAGGTGAAGAAGCTCGCCGTGATCGGCGCCGGCTTCATGGGTGCCAGCGTCGGCTATGTCTCGGCGCAGGCCGGCATCGATGTCGTGCTGGTCGATCGCGACCAGGACAGCGCTGACAAGGGCAAGGGCCACGCCAAGACCGTGGTCGACGGCCTGATCGCCAAGGGGCGGATGAAGCAGGAGGCGGCCGACGCCATTCTGGCGCGCATCTCGGCGACGGCAGACTACAACGTGATCTCGGACTGCGACCTCGTCATCGAGGCGGTGTTCGAGGATCGCAAGGTCAAGGCTGACACCTATGCCAAGGCACAGCCGTTGCTGAAGCCGGGCGCGATCTTCGCCTCCAACACCTCGACCCTGCCGATCAACTCGCTGGCCGAGGAATTCAAGGACCAAAGCAAGTTCATCGGCATCCACTTCTTCTCGCCGGTCGAGAAGATGATGCTGGTCGAGATCATCCTCGGCAAGAACACCGGCGACGTCGCGCTGGCGACTGCGCTCGACTATGTCCGTGCGATCGGCAAGACGCCGATCGTGGTGAACGATAGCCGCGGCTTCTTCGCCAATCGCTGCGTGATGCGCTACATCTCCGAGGGCAACGAGATGCTGCTCGAAGGCGTGCCGCCGGCGATGATCGAGAACACCGCCAAGATGGCCGGCATGCCGGTCGGTCCGCTGTCGCTGCAGGACGAGGTCGCGCTCGATCTCGGCCTCAAGATCACCAAGGCAACGGAAGCCGATCTCGGCCCCAACGCGATCGACCAGGCGCAGAAGAAGCTGATGGTCGAGATGGTCGAGAACCAGGGCCGCTACGGCCGCAAGAACGGCAAGGGCTTCTACGACTATCCCGAGAAGGGCAAGGGTCAGAAGAGCCTGTGGCCGGGGCTGGCCAATCTGCAGCCGACGCAGCTCGATCCGGACACGCTCAGCGTCGAAGAGTTGAAGCAGCGCTTCCTGGTGGTGCAGGCGGTGGAAGCCGCGCGCACCGTCGAGGATCACGTCATCACCGACGTGCGCGAGGCGGATGTCGGCTCGATCCTCGGCTTCGGCTTCGCGCCGTTCACCGGCGGCGCGCTGTCCTATATCGACTTCATGGGCACCAAGAACTTCGTCGCGCTCTGCCACGCCTTCGAGAAGAAGTACGGCTCGCGCTTCACGCCGCCGAAGCTGCTCGAGGAGATGGCTGCCAAGGGCGAGACCTTCTACGGCCGCTTCCCGCCGAAGAAGCAGGCGGCGTAACGCGATCAGCGATGGCGCTGCGCTCCCTCGCCCCGTTCTTACGGGGAGAGGGGTGGGGTGAGGGGCTCTCTCCGCACATTCGGCGATAGCTGTGTCTGCGGAGACTCCCCCCTCGCCCTGAGCGCATCTGACAATGCGTCATAGCCGAAGCTTTGCTTCGGCGTTCTTGAGAACGGCCGCCGAAGGCGGCCTATGCCTCTCCCCGCACGCGGGGCGAGGTGAAGTGGACCAAGTCGGTCATCGATCCGACTTGATCCTGTTGTGCGACGGTCACGGCGGTCAAAGTCCCGCCACGCTTGTTCCCAACTGGCACCACGCTGCTGGCATCACTCTTGCTGGTTGATCGTCTAGACGATCAGCAAGGCGACGATCAGGCTGGGGTGTCGTGCAATGCGTGTTGTGCTCAAGGACGGGGTTGCCGAAACGGCGGGCAAGCGATCCTTCTCGCTCTCATCGTCGCGACGCTTGAATCCACTGCGCTTGCGCGGCAAGGGCCCGTCCTGGACCGCCCTTGCGCTACTCGTTCTGGCCGTTGATCTTGTGCTCGCGGCCGCGGCGTGGAACGCCGTCGATTTCTTCCGCCATTGAGCCGTCATTGTCCGGCGACAGCAACGCGCCGGCGAGATAGGCGATCTGGTTGAATGCGAGGCAGGCCACGACGATCGGGGCGCCGGTGGCAAATGCATAGCCGTCGGACTGGAGCACGATTGCCGCGAGCACCGCGACCAGCGGCGACACCAGCATCAATGTCCAAACCCGAAAGTACAAACTGGTGGCCAGCCCGACGAGCGTGCTGGTCAATAAAAGCGTGGAGACGATCGTCACATTTTCAGACCAGTTGGAGCGGAGGGCGCGCCGCAGGTCATAGTCGGTCAGTTGGATCGCACGAACAAGGACGGCAACGCCCTCAGCCGGAAGTACGCCGACTTAGTCTTAACCGGTAGAATGCGGATTAAATTTGATTTGTTCCACCGCGCGTCGAAAGTTTGCACCGCTCATTTCTCCCTGAAGGCGCGGTGCACCTGGTCCGCCAGCGGCTTCATCAGATAGGACAGCACCGTGCGCTCGCTGGTCGGGATGAAGACCTCGACCGGCATGCCCGGCAGCAGATGCGCGGTCGCGAGCTTGTTCAGTTCAGACGGCGGAATCGCAATGCGGACAAGGAAATAGGTCGGGGCCGTCTTGTCGTCCCGCGACACATCCGCGCCGATCCGGCTGACCTCGCCCTCGATCTCCGGCGTGGTGCGCTGGTTGAAATTGGTGAAGCGCAGCACTGCCGATGCGCCGAGCTTGACCTGATCGATATCCTGCGGCGCAACATGGGTTTCGACGATCAGATTGTCCTGGTCGGGTACGATGGTCATGATGGTTTCGCCGGCCGCGATGACGCCGCCCTGGGTGTGGATGGTGAGGTCGTGCACGACGCCGGCCTGCGGCGCGCGGATCTCGAGCTTCTCGGTCTGATCCTTTGCGGTGACCTGCTTCTCGATCGCATCGGCATATTTGGCCCTGATATCGGCGAGCTCCTTGGCGACGCCGCTGCGGAAATCTTGGTCGACCTGCAGGATCTTCAGCTCGGTCTCCGAGATCTTGCCCTTGGCCTGCGCGATCGACGCGGTGAGCTGGCCGCGCTCGCCGAGCAGCCGCGCGGAATCGCGCTGCAACGTGGAGAGCCGCGACAGCGAGACCAGGCGTTGCTCCCAGAGCTGCTGCACGCCGGTCAATTCGTTGGCGATCAGATCGGCTTCCTGCTTCTTGGCGCTCAACTGATCCTGCATGCCGCCGATCTGCTCCTTGAGCTGCGCGATCTGCTCCCGCAACTGCTGCTTCTGCCCGTCATTGGCGTCCTTGCGCAGCTGGAAGAACCGGCGCTCGCCCGAGACGACGGCCTGCGCCGCGGGATCGCTGAGCGATGCCACGCTATCGGGAAATGCGATCTCGGCGTCGCCGTCACGCTCGGCCTGCAGCCGCGCGCGGCGCGCCTCGAGCTCCCACAGGCTCTTGGTCACGGCGGTGAGGTTGGCCTGCGCCACCGTCTCGTCCATCAGGATCAACAAATCGTCCTTCGCGACGCGGGCGCCGTCCTCGACCAGCAGCTTCTTGGCGACACCGCCGGAGGGGTGCTGCACCTTCTTGACGCTGGATTCGACCACCAGCGAACCCTGCGAGATGATCGCGCCCGACATCTTGGTGGCCGCGCCCATGATGCCGATGCTGGCGACGAGGAACGCCGCGGCCATCGCGACCGCCAGGATGTGATGATGGACCGATTGCCGGGCGCTAGGCATTTTGCCGGGGCTCCGCGCCCTTCTTGCGCTTGCGGCGCGCCGGCGCCGGTTCCGGCTCGGCGGCTGTGGCCGGTGTCGCCTGCGGCGCCTTCGGCACCAGCAACGGCAGCACCGCCGCCGTCGTGCCGAACGCCTGCATGCGTCCTTCGTTGAGCACCAGCATGTGGTCGACCGCCTGTAGCACCGCCGGCCGATGCGCGATCACGACCACGATGCCGCCGCGGGCGCGGACCCGGGCGATGGCGTGGATCAGCGCGCGCTCACCTTCGGAATCCAGATTCGAGTTCGGCTCGTCGAGCACCACCAGGAACGGATCGCCATAGAGCGCGCGGGCCAGCGCTATGCGCTGGCGCTGGCCGCCCGACAGCATCAGGCCGCCGTCGCCGACCTCGGTCTCGTAGCCGTCAGGCAGCCGCAGGATCAGCTCGTGCACGCCGGCTTCGCGCGCGGCGGCGAGCAATTTGCTGGCGTCCGGGCTAGCTGCGAAGCGGCAGATATTCTCGGCTACGGTGCCGCGGAACAATGCGACGTCCTGCGGCAGGTAGCCGATCGACGGACCAAGCGCGAGCGGATCCCATTGCGCCAGCGTCGCGCCGTCGATCCGGATCACGCCGCGCACCGGGGCGCCGATGCCGACCAGCGCGCGGGCCAGGGTCGACTTGCCGGAACCGCTGGGGCCGACCACAGCGACCGCGTTGCCGGCGCGCAGCGCAAAGCTCACCTCATGCAGCACCACGGCGTCGCTGGCCGGCGCCGTCAGGCTGATCGAGGTGACGCGAACCTCGTTCTTCGGCGCCGGCAGTGGCGTGAACGCCGACCGCGACGGCACCGCCGTCAGAGCTTCGGCAAGCCGGCCGACGCTTGCGCGGACCGCGATGAAGCTGCGCCAGTTGGCGATCGCAAGCTCGATCGGCGCCAGCGCGCGGATCGAGAGAATGGTCGCGGCCAGCATGACGCCGGCGGTCGCCTGCTGGTTGATCACGAGATAGGCGCCGAGCGCCAGCACGCCGGATTGCAGGATCATGCGCAGGAAGCGCGAGGCGCTGCCGAATGTGCCGGTCAAATCGGAGGTCACGCGCTGCATGTTGAGATAGGCCTGCGTGCGCTCCGACCACAGCTCGCCCATTCGCCGCTGCATGCCGAGCGCGTGCACCACTGGTGCGTGGTGGAACGCGGTCTCCGCCATCTGCCGCCGCGACGACGCCAGCGCGACCAGCGAGCGCGTCGGCGCGCGCGTGAACAGCTCGGCCCCCACAGTGATCAGCGCCAGCGCGACGGCGCCACCGGCCACCGCCAGGCCCATCAGTGGATGAAACAGCGTGCAGACGATGATGTAGAGCGGGGTCCATGGCAGGTCGAAAATCGCGACCAGGCCGCTGCCGGCGATGAAGCCCCTGACGGTGTCGAGATCGCGCATGATCTGCAGGCCGTCGCCGTTCGGGCGGGACAGGGAAGCATGCTGCACGCTGTCGAACACCGCGCCGCGAATGGTCTCGTCGAAGATCTCGGCGATGCGCGCCAAGAGCCGGCTGCGCAGCACATCGACGCCGGCCTGCACGACGAGCAGCACCAGCGCGATCACCAGCAGGCCGATCAGGGTTGCGATGCTGCGACTCGGCAGCACGCGGTCATAGGTCTGCAGCATGAAGACCGGGCCGACCAGCATCAGCAGATTGACGAGACCGCTCGCCATCGCCACGGCGACCAGTGCGCCGCGCACGGCTGTGATCGCATCCCGGATTTCAACCGGCAGAGAGGAGAAGCGTTTGCCCTGACCGATCATCGCGCCCCGCGGATGTTCAAGCCTGTGATGCCCAATGGACATGGAGAGGGATGTGCAAAAGCGCGGCGATCCCGCGCTTCCGCCGATTGGCGGCAATTTCAGAGAATGTGGGTGCCGTGCGCATCAAGGATGCCGTGACCATGTGTGAGCGGCGAGAGCAGGTCATGCGTGACCGCGCCGAGATCGACCGGTGCGGCGACCGGCGCGCTCGCGGCGTGTCCGGAGGCGCTGCTGTCGCCGAGGAGATTGAGGTTCAGGCTGCCGAGCAGATTGCCGGCCAGTCCATCTGCGCCGACGCCGCCGAGATTCGGAATGTTGAGCCCGTGCGCGCCGGTGAGGGCGCCGAGATCGAGCAGGTGCGGACCGTTCTGGCCCGTGTCGATCGCGCTGATGTCGCCGCCAAGATTGGGCAGCCCGTTATCGAGAAGGCCGTGGCTGAGCTGGTTGACCAGTCCGGTGACCGGGCTCAGCAGACCGCTGACGTCGGAGACAATTGTGTTCGCCAGCCCCGAGACGGCATGAACCACGCCGGTGATATCGGCTCCGAGATGCGCGATCGTCTCGCCGAGATTGCCGGCAAGGAGCTGTCCCGGCACATCAAGAACGTCGGCGACCAGATTGGTATGGCCGCCGGCCTCGATCGCGCCGACACTGCCGAGGTCGATCGCCTGGCCGAGATTGGTGACGCCATGCAGCGCGTCGGGCAGGGCGGTTACCAGGATGTCGGCTGCGGAATGGACCGCGCCCAGGGCTGCGGTATTGGCGGTATCCAGCACCGGCTGCAGCGTTCCGCCTGATGCCGCGAGCGCTGTCGCATCCGATTCCACGGGCATTGCCGTGTTCAGAACGCTGCCGACGACAGGCAGGTCGCTCGTGTTCAGCAAGCTCCCGACCAACGGCAGATCGGAACCGGTCGCCGCCGCGGTGCCGTCGCCGAGCACGGATGTCGTGCTTTCCAGCGCATTCGTCGCTGGCAACAGGTCGATCAGGCCGTGGGCCGGCTGGGCGACGGTCGTATCGGCCGAACTGTCTTCAGGCAAAACCGATGTCACCGAAAGCGGAAGGTCGGTCAGTCCGCCGGTGGGGTTTGCCAGCAGCGCCGTCGAGCCCGCCAGGACCTCGACCATCCGGTCGGCAGCGTTGCTGGATAGCGAGCTACTCATAGGCGCATCTCCTGCTGGGTGAGGCAGCAATCCGGCTACGCCCGATCGAGGGAATAGTTGCCAGGCCCCGGCGCGCCTTTCGCGACATGGCGAAAGCACGCTTACGCGGAAGATGACAAACTGCTGAAAATTGTAGCTGGCCTCGCCGCCGTCGGCCGCGCAAGCAAAAGGGCCGGATCTCGATCCGGCCCTTGACGTCTCATCCAGCAAGGTTCGAAAGCTCAGGCCGCCTTTAGCAGGCCTTCCTTTTTCATCGCTTCCTGCACCTTCGGGCGCGCCGCGACGCGGGCCTTGTAGGCCGTGACGTTCGGCAGGCCGGAGAAGTCGAAGCCGAGCCGGTCCTGCGCCCACATGATCATGGTGAAGAGGTAGCCGTCGGCGACCGTGAACTGGTTGCCCATCAGGTACTCGCGTCCGGCGAGCTGGCTCTCGACATATTTGAACTTGCCCATGGCGCGGTCCTTGAAGAAGGCCTTGGCGTCGTCGGCGAGCACCGGCGAGAACATCGGGCCGAGGTTCTTGTGCAGCTCGGTCGTGATGTAGTTCAGCCATTCGAGCAGCTTGTAGCGCTCGTTGGAATCGCGGGCGGGCGCCAGCTTCTTGTCGGCGACCCTGTCGGCGATCATCTGGATGATGATCGGGCCTTCGGTAACCATCTCACCGGAATCCAGCGCCAGCGCCGGCACCTGGCCCTTGGGGTTCACTTGCAGGAAATCGCCGCCGTTTTCGAGCTTCTTGGCACGCAGATCGACCTTGACCAGGTCGTAGGGCAGGCCGGCCTCGAGCAGGGCGATGTGGGGAGAGAGGGAGCAGGCACCGGGGGAGTAATAAAGCTTCATGGGGGTATTCCTTCCCTTGTTCTTGGCGTCCGGAGAGGGATTGCCTACATGCACCTGCATGAAATAGTCAAGATTGATGCAGATGCATTCAGTGCGGTACAGTCGGTGCCGGGACCTTATGGACTAGACGATGAAACGCAAGCTATCGAGCGAGGCGACGGCCGCCTGGATCCGCCTGATGCGGGTGCCGAGCCGGGTGCTGGACTGCGTCGAGCAGGATTTGAAGAAGGCCGGCTTTCCGCCGCTCGCCTGGTATGACGCCTTGCTCGAGCTGTCGCGCGCGCCGTCCGGCGAGCTGCGCCCGGTCGAGCTCGAGCGGCAGATGCTGATCCCGCAATATTCGACCTCGCGGCTGATCGACAAGCTGGTCGACGAGGGGCTCGCCGCCCGGCGCGAATGCAAGATCGACAAGCGCGGCCAGTTCGTCGAGATCACCGAGGCCGGACGCGAGCTGCAGAAGAAAATGTGGAGCGCCTATTCGGCCGCGATCGACAAGCATGTCGGCTCGAAATTGTCCGACGCCGACGCCGAGCGGTTGTGCGGTCTGCTCGACCGTCTCGGCTGTTCCTGCGGCGACGCCAAAAGCGACGCCAAGGGCGACACCAAGACCGATGCAAAGAGCGATACCAAGGCCGCGCCCGCGCGAGACGGCGTGCCCGCCCGATGATATTCCTGATCCCATCATCCGCGGCCGTTGCGGCCCGCGGATGTCCCTGCCACCGCGCGCCTTCGATCGAAGCGCCCTTGAGTTGGATTTTCTATGGCGCGTGACCAGATCGACATGACGCCGCTGCAGTCGCGCGACGAACTCGTGGCGTGGATTGAAGCCGGCGTGAAGCCCGAGTCCGAATTCCGGATCGGCACCGAGCACGAGAAGACCCCGTTCACGCTCGAGGGCCGTCACCCCGTGCCCTATGAGGGCGCGAAGGGCATCGGCGCGCTGCTCGAAGGCATGAAGCTCCTGCTCGGCTGGGAGCCGATCATGGAGCGCGGCAACATCATCGGGCTCTATGACGTCACCGGCGGCGGCGCGATCTCGCTCGAGCCGGGCGGGCAGTTCGAATTGTCGGGCGCGCCGGTCGAAACCGTGCACCAGACGCAGTCGGAATTGATGGCGCATCTGGCCCAGGTGCGGGAGATCGCGACTCCGCTCGGCATCGGCTTCCTCGGTCTCGGCATGACGCCGTCCTGGTCGCGCGCGCAGATCCCCGTGATGCCGAAGGGGCGCTACAAGATCATGCGCAACTACATGCCGAAGGTCGGCAAATACGGCCTCGACATGATGTTCCGGACCTGCACGGTGCAGACCAATCTCGACTTCTCCTCCGAAGCCGACATGGTGAAGAAGCTGCGGGTGTCGCTGGCCTTGCAGCCGATCGCGACCGCTCTGTTCGCCAACTCGCCGTTCACCGAGGGCAAGCCCAACGGCTTCCTGTCGTTCCGCTCCGAGATCTGGCGCGACACCGACAATGCGCGCTCGGGCATGATTCCGTTCGCATTCGAGGACGGCATGGGCTTCGAGCGCTATGTCGATTACGCGCTCGACGTGCCGATGTATTTCGTCAAGCGCGGCGAGGAATATATCGACGTCTCCGGCTCGTCGTTCCGCGATTTCTTCGCCGGCAAGAACAAGATCCTCCCCGGCGAGCGCCCGACTTTGTCGGACTGGGCCAACCATCTCTCGACGATCTTTCCCGAGGTGCGGCTGAAGCGTTACCTCGAAATGCGCGGCGCCGACGGCGTGCCGTGGGGCCGCCTGCCGGCGCTGCCGGCGTTCTGGGTCGGGCTGCTCTACGATAATGACAGCCTCGATGCCGCCTGGGATATCGTCCGGCACTGGACCGCGCCGGAGCGGCAGGCGTTGCGCGATGACGTGCCGCGTTTCGGCTTCAAGGCGCGGATCAAGGATCGCTATCTGTTCGAGATCGCCAAGGAGTGCCTGGTCCTGTCGCATGCCGGATTGCGCCGGCGCGGCCGGATCGATCATCTCGGCCGCGACGAGAGCCGCTTCCTCGAACCGCTCGAGCGCATCATCGAGACCGGCCGTTCGCCGGCCGAGGAGATGCTGGAGAAGTTCAACGGGCCCTGGAACGGTTCGGTGGAACCGGCCTATCAGGAGTACGCCTTCTAATCCCGGCCCGGGCCCCGAACGCGTGCGGACGGCGGTGTTGTCGCACCTACCGCTGCCTCGCCGTTCATCAGCCGTACAGGTTCATGGCGTTCAAATGACGCCCCGCGGGATGCGCGGGGCTGTGCGAATTTGAAAGCAATGTCATGGGGATAGGCCGCCTCTTTAGGGCGTGTGTGGTGATGTTCGCGGTCTTGTCGGCCGTTGCCGTCACGCGCCCGGCATTGGCGCAAACCAATTTCGACCGTCCCGGTGGAGACTATCTGAACGCGCCGGTGACGACAGGCGATCCCGCCGATTGCGCGCTGACCTGCGAGCGCGACCGCCGTTGCCGCGCCTGGAGCTTCAACTATCCGACCGATGCCAACAACGGCGCGGTGTGCTGGCTGAAGAACACCGTGCCGCCGCGGGTGCAGGACGTCTGCTGCGTCTCCGGCGTCCGCGGCGCGGGCGTCGTCGAGCCGCGCAACGGCGCCATCGAAACCTCGATTGATCGCCTCGGCGGCGACTACAAGAATTTCGAATTGAAGAGCAGCGACGGCGACGAGGCCTGCCAGGCCGCCTGCACCGCCGACAACAAGTGCCGCGCCTGGACTTACGCCCGGCCCGGCTACGCCGGCCGCGCCGCGCATTGCTTCCTGAAGAAAGAGATCAAGCCGCCGCGGCGGAAGGCGGGATTCACCTCGGGCGTGGTGCGGTAGCCAGGCATCTCTCCGCATGCACCGCTTCACCTCTGCCCTTGTGGGAGAGGTCGGATTGCATCGCCAGATGCAATCCGGGTGAGGGGTTGCGGTCTCTCGGCGAGTCGAAATCCCTCGATAGACCGCGACCCCTCACCCGGATCGCATTGCGCTTTGCTTCATGCGTTCCGGCCTCTCCCACAAGGGGAGAGGCGGCATCTCGTATGCGGATGCAGCCCGGATTCACTCTGCCGCCAGCACCGTGATCTCCGGCCACAGCGCCTGCCACCGCGCTGCCTTCTTCGCGTAATTCGCCGCGGAAAAATTCGCGGTCCGGTTCGGCCGCACGATCATGCCGGCGACATCGTCAAAGCCGCTTGGCGCATACACATCGTAGCCGCCCGCGCTGCGGCGGATGCCGACCTGCACGTTCGCGCTGAGGAAGCGATCGATGCCGTCGGTTGAACGCGACAGCGCCGGGTAGGGCACGCCGTGCTTGCCGGGATACCAGAGATGGACGCGGGCCTGGTTGCGGACCTCGATCGCGACGCTGAGATGGCCCAGCCGCGCGGTGAGCTCGCGAATCACCGCGTCCTCGGCCTCCCACGACGTATCCGGATCGAAATAGAAGACGTCGTAGTCGTTGATGCCGTGATCGAACGGCCGCTTCGTCAGCACGTTCCACACGCTCTGCACCAGGCAGCCGGCCACCAGCCAGGCGTCGGGCAAGCCGAGGCGGTCAAGCTCGTCTGTGATCGCTGGATTGACCGGGTTGCGCAGCGCCGCGGTGAGGAATTGGTCAGAGGTCATCGAGATGCCGTAGGATGGGTGGAGCGGAGCGATACCCATCATTTTGATTGTGCATGAGAACCACTACGCGATGGGTATCGCTGCGCTCCACCCATCCTACGGACTACTGCTCGTCGTAATCCTGACCGCCTTCTTCGAGGCCAGCGTGCGCCAGTGCCGGCGCAGCAGCGGCTCGACGGTTGCGCGCTTGGCCTTCGACAGGCGGATCAGCACGGTCGGATAATCGCGGTAGTGATCGGTGAAGTAGAAAATCTCGGGCTGGCTCTCGACCAGCATGTCGCGCTCGTCCGGCGGCACGCCGGGCATCACCAGGCTGTCGCCGTCCTCCTTGAGCCGCACCAGCATCTTCTTGCGCACCTTCAGCGCCGGTGTGCCGTAGGACGTGCCGTCCTCGACCTCGGGCCACGCCAGTGCGATATGCCTGATGTCGTCGAAGGTCACGGCCATCATCCCACACAGAATGTAGCCCGGATGGAGCGAAGCGAAATCCGGGAGATCGTGCCGCGTGGGAGATCCCGGATTGCGCTGTGCTCCATCCGGGCGACGGCTCTGTCTACTGCACCGAGGTGAAGAAGCGCGCGAGGCGGAAGCCGGAGAGCCAGGTCCAGACCGGCTGGCTGCGGATGCCCATGTCCCAGGAGCCGACCACCGCGTCGGCGCGGCCGATCAGATTGTCGATCGGCAGCAGGCCGACGCCGCCGTCGCGCACCGGCACGCGGCTGTCGGCGGAATTATCCCTGTTGTCGCCGAGCACGAACAGCTGGCCCGCAGGCACCGTCACCTCTTGCGTGTTGTCGAGCCGGCCGTTGTCGCGGATCTTGAAGATCGCGTGGCTGACGCCGTTCGGCAGCGTCTCGATATAGCGATTGGCGTCCTCGCCGCCGCCGCGATCGTCCTCGGCAAAGCCGGTGCCGTCAGGCTTCAGCGCCGCCGGATGATCGTTGATGAAGAGCTGGCCCTGCCGCATCTGGATGCGATCGCCGGGCAGCCCGACCACGCGCTTGACCCAGGCCTGCGAGCGGTCGCCCGGCCAGCGGAACACGACGACGTCGCCGCGCTTCGGCGTCTCGCCGAACACCCGGCCGGTCTCCGGCAGCGTGATCTGGATCGGCAGCGACGCCGCGCCGTAGCCATAGGGAAATTTCGAGGCGACCAGCGCATCGCCGATCAGGAGCGTCGGCTCCATCGAGCCCGACGGCACGTAGAACGGCTCGGCGATCGCGCCCTTGGCGAGGAACACGACGGCCACGATCGCGGCCAGCTGCACGGCCTGCCCGCGCCAGCTGGTCGGCTTCGCCGCCACGACTTCGTTTCCGCTGCTCACTAGCCCGTTCCTCCGACCGTAATCCGTTCCATCCTGAGCGTCGGCTGGCCGACGCCGACCGGCACACCCTGGCCGTTCTTGCCGCAAGTGCCGATTCCCGTATCCAGCGCAAGATCGTTGCCGATCATGGTGATCCTGTGGAGATCGGTCGGTCCATTGCCGATCAGCATGGCGCCCTTCAGCGGCGCGCCGAGCTTGCCGTTCTCGATCTTGTAAGCCTCGGTGCACTGGAACACGTATTTGCCCGAGGTGATGTCGACCTGGCCGCCGCCGAAATTGGCGGCATACATGCCGTTCTTCACCGAGGCGATGATCTCGGCCGGATCGCGGTCGCCCGACAGCATGTAGGTGTTGGTCATGCGCGGCATCGGCACATGGGCATAGCTCTGCCGGCGGCCGTTGCCGGTCGGCTTCATGCCCATCAGCCGGGCATTCTGGCGGTCCTGCATGTAGCCGACCAGGATGCCGTCCTCGATCAGCACGGTGCGGTTGGTCGGCGTGCCCTCGTCGTCGATCGAGAGCGAGCCACGGCGCGACGCCATGGTGCCGTCGTCGACCACGGTGACGCCCTTGGCCGCGACCTGCTGGCCCATCAGGCCGGCGAAAGCGGAGGTCTGCTTGCGGTTGAAGTCGCCCTCGAGCCCATGGCCGACGGCTTCATGCAGCATCACGCCGGGCCAGCCCGCCCCGAGCACGACGTCCATCTCGCCGGCGGGCGCCGGGACCGATTCGAGATTGACCAGCGCCTCGCGCAGCGCACCGTCGGCGGCGTCGCGCCAGGCCTTGGTCTCGATAAAGCGGGCATAGCCCTCGCGGCCGCCATAGCCCTTGCTGCCGCTCTCCTGCCGGTCGCCCTGACCTGCGACCACGGAAATATTGACGCGCACCAGCGGGCGGATATCGCGATAGCTCTCGCCGTCGGGCCGCAGGATCTCCACCACCTGCCAGGTCGCGGTGAGGCTGGCCGAGACCTGCCGCACCCGCGGGTCCTTGTCCCTGACATAGGCGTCGATCTCGCCGAGCAGTTTTACCTTCGCTTCGAACGCGGGTCCGTCCAGCGGATTCTCGTCGCCATAGAGTCTGACATTGGTGTGGGCGGGCGCCGCGGCGAACGTGCCGGCATAGCCGCCGCGCACGGCAGCGACCGCATCCGCGGCGCGGATCAGCGCCGGGATCGAGACGTCGGAGGAATGCGCATAGCCGACGGCGTCGTCCTTGACGGCGCGCAGGCCGAAGCCCTGCGAGGTGTCATAGGTCGCCTGCTTGAGCCGGCCGTTGTCGAACACCAGCGCCTCAGTCTGCCCGAACTCCAGGAACAGCTCGCCGTCATCGGCGCCTTCAAGGCCGCGGGCCACCTCGCGGCGGACGGCATCGCGGTCCAGATTGGCGCGGTCGAGCAGGGAGGTCGTGGCGGGATTGGTCATGGTCACTCCGACGCAGTCTTGGCGATTCCTTGGGCGATTCCTCGTCATCCTTGCCTGAAGCGCAGCTGATTGCCAGTGCGGAACCCGGAAGCAGGGATTCCGCCGATTGAAGCAGAGACGAGCGGAAAACTCATCTTACAACCCGGAAACCTGTGCCGGCCCGGTTCCAGGCCCGGACGACGATTGGCAAACATAGTGTTTGGGGTGGCAAACCGGGAGTGCCTGCGACAGTGACATCGGTCACGGCAGCCTCTCGGGATCGTCACCTTGTCGTCATCAGCCGGCGCGCCGGCCGGCCTTCCGCGGCTGGCTTTCCGGCCCGTCTGCGTCGCGAGGCTGCGACGGCGGTTGCGTGCCCTTGCCGGCTGCGCCCTGCGCCGAGGTCGGAAAACCGTGCTCCTGCGCCCAGCGGTAGAGCTCGTCGAACACCGGCTTGAGCGCCTTGGCCGAAGGCGTCATCTCGTACTCAACCCGCGGCGGCACCTCCGGATAGACCGTGCGTTTCACCAGGCCATTGGCCTCGAGATCGCGCAATTGGGTGGTCAGCATGTGCTGGGTCACGCCGGGGATCGACTGCCGCAATTCGCCGAACCGCCGTTTGCGCTCGACCAGTTGCCAAAGGATGTCGCCCTTCCATTTCCCGGCCAGCACCGACAGCGCGCGATGAAATTGCGCCGACAGGTCGCCATTACACGGCTCGGACGCCGCCGCCGGAGGCTCGGCGGGCTCAATAGTCTGCTTTTTCATACTACCTCACAAAAATGATCCTACTTGTTCTTTTCATCTTACTCCCGAATTTAGTCCATCGAAAGCCGCGGGCCTGCCGCCGATCGGTCAGGTGGCCAAGCGGTCCGGTCGATTCGAACAATTGGGGAGTTATCCATGTCAGTTGCTGTTGTCGCGGCGCCGTCGCGCTGGAAATCCGTCAGTCTCTGGGTCGTCAGGGGGCTGCTTGCGCTAGCCTTCGCCGCCGCGGGCGCCGCCAAGCTCTACGGCGTGCCGATGCTGGTCGAGGAATTCGAGCATATCGGGCTCGGCCAGTGGTTCCGCTACTTCACCGGATCGCTGGAGCTCATCGGCGCCATCCTGATCCTGCTGCCCCCGGTCGCAGCGTTCGGCGGCGTGCTGCTGAGCTGCATCATGGTCGGCGCGACCATCAGCCATCTGTTCGTGATCGGCGGCTCGCCGGTGCCGGCCCTCGTGCTGCTGACGCTGAGCGCGATCGTCGCCTACGCCAAGCGCAGCCAGTTCGCGCTGCTCGCGACCGCGCCGTGAGGTCGCAGCGATGCGTCCCTCTCGCCGCATCCTGACGCTCGCTGGGCTTGTGCTGGCCTTCGCGGTGCCGTTCGCCGTGACCTTGCTGCTCACCAGCTCGGTCGCGGCGGTCTCCAAACCGGAGCCCAAAAACCTCGGGTCAAAGCCAGAGCCGCGCGTGCACCATGTTGTGCTGCCGATCAACAGCGACGATCCGACCACGATGCGGGCGCTGATCTCGACCGCGCTCAACCTCCCGAAACATTACCGGGAGCGCAACGAGCCGTTCGAGATCGAGGTCGTCGCCTATAATGCCGGCGTCCACATGCTGCGGGCCGATACCTCGCCGGTGAAGGATCTGTTGCGGGTCGTGCGCGGGCTCACGCCCGACATCCGCTTCGTGGTCTGCGAGGCCACCAAGCTCGGCATGGAGCGTGCCGAGGGCCATCCGCTGGTCCTGCTCGACAATGTCGACCTGGTGCCGAACGGGCCCGGACGCATCATCGAATTGCAGGAAGCCGGCTGGTCCTACATCCGGTCGTGAGCGATGCAGCCCTCAAGCCAAGCGGAGAACCGATCATGTCTATTGTTCGCGCGCCCACACGCCGCGCCGTCGTCGCCGGCATGATCGGCACGGGCGCTGCGCTCGCGATGCCGGCGCGCGCCGCGCCGGGACCGCCGCAATTCGGCACCATCCGGCATCAGTTCACGCTGGTTCAAGGCGCTTATCCAGTGCCGCCGGTGACGATCCCGGCGCTGGCCGGCGGCGCGATCGATCTCAATGCGTTCAAGGGCAGGCTGGTGCTGGTGAACTTCTGGGCCACCTGGTGCGCGGCGTGCCGGACCGAGCTGCCGATGCTGGATCGCCTCGCCGCCGGCGGACGCAGCGACCTTGCGGTCATCGCCGTCAGTACCGACCGCAACCGTGCGCTGGTGCCGTCCTACGTCAAGCAGCTCAAGCTGCGTCACCTGACGGTCGGCTTCGATCCCAGCGGTCTCGTCTCGCGCGTCGACGCTGCCGAGGTCGAGACGCCGTTCGCGCTGTACGGCATGCCGATCTCGTTCCTGATCGGCATCACCGGAACGGTCGAAGGCTACTTGACGGGCGAGGCGGACTGGTTGTCCGCCGACGCGAGCGCGTTGTTCGATTATTATGCGAGGGGTCGGCGGTGAGCCGAAACGCGCGCAGTTCGCCTAGGGCAATTTGTCATACCCCTCCGCCAGGCCGTTCAGGCTGAGCGGAAAGCCGATGCCCTCTTCCGGGGTCTCGAAGATGATGAAGGTCGCGGTCTTGGCGTTTTTGAGCTGGCCGAGCAGCTTGTCGTCCATCACGACCTCGGCGACGCAGCCATTGGGCAGGCATCTGACAAAGCCGGCGCGGCCGACGTCCTGATTGTCGAGCTTCAGGCCGAGGCCGGAGGGCAGCAGCACGCCGAGCGGGGCGACCACGCGCATCAGGCGGCTCTTCTGGTCGGCGGTCTTCAGCACGATCACGGTCAGGCCGGCATTGGAGCGGTCTTCGGCTACCACGCTCTGGATCAGTGCGCATTGCTCGGCCTGGGCGCCGGGCGGGGTGTCGCAGCGGATCTGCCAGTCGCCATGGACCGAGCGCACCGCGCCTTGCGCGTTCGCTGTCTGCGAGAGGCCGAGAGAAGAGGCCAGAATCACGAGGCCGCCGAGCCAGCAGGCCATCGTCAAACGAATGTTCGAAGCGCCCATCCGGGTCGATCCTTTGATGTTCGGTCGGACCGGCCGTCCGCCCGGCCGCCGCTAGCACGCCCGATCAGGATGCGCCCCTAAAAATCGCATCGTGATCTCATCTCTTTGTTTGAGCATGATCTTTTCGGAAACCGGCTGTCCGTGTTCCGGATCGTGCTCGCCCGTCGACTGATACCGCAATGACGGCGCCTTGAAGGCGATCTTGAAGCCATTCCCGCGCCGGATTGGGGCAGCCCGCAGCGAATCAGGTTCCTGTGGGCTATCCCGCCTGTGGGTACATCCGGCAATCCCCCTGTCAACTGCATGCGGTGTTGTTTCGGCGACTTTCGCTTGATTTTGCGGGAAAAATCGCAAGCAGCAGCTTCATCGCGGGCGCATGGCTTTCGGCCCTACTACTGCATTGCGAGCGCCTGAGAATTATGGTTTGAGAGGCTGGATTTCGACGCGTTCTAGCGATCTGGCTCCCGTACCCACCTTGACTCAGAGACGGGTATGTCCGGAAGGCCGTTTGTCAGGGCGGATCGTGCTGCATTTTCGGCCACATGCCGGAGGTGCTTTGGGGAATAATGCAAGGGAGCGCGAGCGGCATGAAGATGTCGATTGGCCGGTTGGGCAGGCAATTGCTGGGGTTGGCGGTAGCGGGTGTGGCGTCTGTCGCCGCGGGATCGGCCTTCGCCGAAATGGGGCAGCCGGCGCCGTGGGAGCACACGCTGCAGGAAGCCGCGACCCCGGTGATGGAAAACATCATCTGGTTTCACAATTTCCTGCTGGTGCTGATCACTGTCATCACCCTGTTCGTGCTGGCGCTGCTGGTCATCGTGGTGGTGAAGTTCAACGCCCGCGCCAACCCGGTCCCCTCCAAGACCACCCACAACACGCTGATCGAAGTGGCCTGGACGCTGATCCCGGTCCTGATCCTGGTCGGCATCGCGGTGCCGTCGTTCCGCCTGCTGTTCCTGGAGCTCGACGTACCGAAGCCGGACCTCACCGTGAAGGTCACCGGCAAGCAGTGGTACTGGTCCTACGCCTACCCGGATAACGGCAAGTTCGAGTTCGATTCGCTGCTCGACAAGGACAAGCAGCCCCGTCTGCTCGGCGTCGACAACGAAATGGTGGTCCCGGTCAACAAGGTGGTGCGGATCCAGACCACCGGCGCCGACGTGATCCACTCCTTCGCGGTGCCGGCCTTCGGCGTGAAGATCGATTCGGTCCCCGGCCGCCTCAACGAGAGCTGGTTCAAGGCCACCAAGACCGGCGTGTTCTACGGCCAGTGCTCGGAGCTGTGCGGCAAGGACCACGCCTTCATGCCGATCGCGGTCCGGGTCGTCAGCGACCAGGAATTCGCGACCTGGGTTGAAGGGGCGAAGAAGAAGTTTGCGACCAACCCGGCGAATTCCTACGCCTCGGCTGGTCAGGCGGCGCAGTAAGCCCAAACGGCTTACGGCGCGGATGGAATAAGGGCGACGGGACCGCAAGGTCCGAGAGGGACTGCAAGGCAGGATTTTGAACATGGCGACAGGCGCAGCGACACACGACGATCACGCCCATGATGATCACGCCCACCATCCGACCGGATGGCGGCGTTATCTCTACTCCACGAACCACAAGGACATCGGTACGATGTACCTGGTCTTTGCGGTGATCGCGGGCATCATCGGCGCTGCGATGTCGATCGCGATCCGTGCCGAGTTGATGTACCCGGGCGTCCAGATATTCCACGAGACGCACACCTATAACGTGTTCGTGACCTCGCACGGTCTGATCATGATCTTCTTCATGGTCATGCCGGCGATGATCGGCGGGTTCGGCAACTGGATGGTGCCGCTGATGATCGGCGCGCCTGATATGGCGTTCCCGCGCATGAACAACATCTCGTTCTGGCTGCTGCCGGCCTCGTTCGCGCTGTTGCTGCTGTCGACCTTCGTCGAGGGTGAGCCGGGCGCCAACGGCGTCGGTGCCGGCTGGACCATGTACGCGCCGCTGTCGACCTCGGGCCATCCGGGTCCGGCCGTCGACTTCGCGATCCTGTCGCTGCATCTTGCCGGTGCGTCGTCGATCCTCGGCGCCATCAACTTCATCACCACGATCTTCAACATGCGCGCGCCGGGCATGACCCTGCACAAGATGCCGCTGTTCGTGTGGTCGATCCTGGTGACGGTGTTCCTGCTGCTGTTGTCGCTGCCGGTGCTCGCCGGTGCGATCACCATGCTGCTGACCGACCGCAATTTCGGCACCACCTTCTTTGGGGCTGACGGCGGCGGCGACCCCGTGCTGTTCCAGCATCTGTTCTGGTTCTTCGGCCACCCCGAAGTGTACATCCTGATCCTGCCCGCCTTCGGCATGATCAGCCAGATCGTCTCCACCTTCTCGCGCAAGCCCGTGTTCGGCTATCTCGGCATGGCCTACGCCATGGTCGCGATCGGCGGCATCGGCTTCGTGGTGTGGGCGCACCACATGTACACCGTCGGCATGTCGTCGGCGACGCAGGCCTATTTCGTCGCCGCCACGATGGTGATCGCGGTGCCGACCGGCGTGAAGATATTCTCCTGGATCGCCACGATGTGGGGCGGCTCGATCGAGTTCAAGGCGCCGATGATCTGGGCGATCGGCTTCATCTTCCTGTTCACCGTCGGCGGCGTCACCGGCGTCGTGCTGGCCAATGCCGGCGTCGACCGCGTGCTGCAGGACACCT
Organism: Bradyrhizobium sp. INPA03-11B; assembly: GCF_040446015.1. Lineage (NCBI taxonomy): Bacteria > Pseudomonadati > Pseudomonadota > Alphaproteobacteria > Hyphomicrobiales > Nitrobacteraceae > Bradyrhizobium > Bradyrhizobium sp. INPA03-11B. The sequence continues at coordinate 2,531 of NZ_JASGSR010000116.1, read as the reverse complement.
ACTACGTGGTGGCGCATTTCCACTACGTGCTGTCGCTCGGCGCCGTGTTCGGCATCTTCGCCGGCTGGTACTACTGGTTCCCGAAGATGTTCGGCTACATGTACTCGGAGAAGATCGCCAAGGCGCACTTCTGGTTCACCTTCGTCGGCGTCAATCTGGTGTTCTTCCCGCAGCACTTCCTCGGCCTGTCGGGCATGCCGCGCCGCTATGTCGACTATCCGGATGCGTTCGCCGGCTGGAACCTGATCTCCTCCTGGGGCTCCTACATCTCCGGCGTCGGCGTGCTGATCTTCATCTACGGCGTGATCGATGCCTTCGTCCGCAAGGAGCAGGCCGCGAACAATCCGTGGGGTGCGGGTGCCACCACGCTGGAGTGGACGCTGACCTCGCCGCCGCCGTTCCACCAGTTCGAAGTGCTGCCCCGCGTGCAGTAAGTCCAAGACAATGCGGCGCACCTTGGGTGCGCCGCGCCTTTACTTAAGAGAAGTGAGACCTGATCTTGTCGGTTGTCGATCACAACGCCATCGAGCTGCCCCGGATCTCCGAGGCCGAAGTGGGCGACTACATCGCGCTGTTGAAGCCGCGCGTGATGTCGCTGGTGATCTTCACCGCGCTGGTCGGGCTGATGATCGCGCCGGTGCATGTGCATCCGGTGCTGGCGTTCACCTCCATCCTCTGCATCGCGGTCGGCGCCGGCGCTTCCGGCGCGCTCAACATGGCCTATGAGGCTGATGTCGACGCGCTGATGACGCGCACCGCCAACCGGCCGATCCCGCGCGGCCGGATCACCCCGGCCGAGGCGTACGCGTTCGGCCTGACGCTCGCCTTCTTCTCGGTGATGACGCTCGGCATCCTGGTCAATTGGGTAGCGGGCGCGCTGCTTGCCTTCACCATCTTCTTCTACGCCGTGATCTACACGATGCTGCTGAAGCGCTGGACCGCGCAGAACATCGTGATCGGCGGCGCCGCCGGCGCGCTGCCGCCGGTGGTGGCGTGGGCCGCCGCGACCGGCTCGCTCTCGGTCGAGCCGATCCTGCTGTTCCTGATCATCTTCTTCTGGACCCCGCCGCACTTCTGGGCGCTGGCGCTGTTCCGCAGCGACGACTATGCGCGCGCCGGCATCCCTATGCTGCCAGTGGTCGCCGGACCCGACGCGACCCGCCTGCAGATCCTGCTCTACACCGTCGTGCTGGTCGCGGTCGCGCTGGCGCCGTGGCCGCTCGGCTATTTCGACGCGATCTATGGCGTCACCTCGCTGGTGCTCGGCGCCGGCATTCTGTGGCTCGCCATCGAGGTCTATCGCCGCCGTGAGGGTGTTGCGGCCAACCGCGCCACGCGCCGGCTGTTCGCCTTCTCGATCCTTTATCTGTTCGCGCTGTTCGCCGTCCTCCTCGCCGAGGTCGTGGTCCGCACGATCCTGCCCGTCATCGTCGGGTAGGGACGCCGGGGGCGAGATGGGGGCGCACGGGATAGCAATGGACGACAAGAACGAACCAGAAGGCATCGTCCTCACCGAGGCGCAGCTCAAGAGCCGCCGCCAGCGTTCGATCGCGATTGCGCTCGCGCTCGGCGTCATGGTGGTGCTGTTCTTCGCCGTCACCCTCGTCAAGGGGCCGGCCGTGCTGGTGCGGCCGCTGTGAGCGAGATGGCGAACCAGGGACCGCAACGGGGTGGAGGCGCCAAGGTCTCGCGCCGCATGCTGACGCGCGACGCGCTGGTTGCCTCGATCTGCGGCTTCGTCGTGGTGCTGATGGTCGGCGCGTCCTACGCGGCCGTGCCGTTCTACAACTGGTTCTGCCGCACCACCGGCTTCAACGGTACCACCCAGGTCGCGACCGCCGTGCCGACGGATGCGCCGCTCGAGCGCACCATTTCGGTCAGCTTCGATTCCAACGTCGCGCCGGGCCTGCCCTGGAAGTTCGAGGCCGAGCAGAACACGATCGACGTCAAGATCGGCCAGGTGGTCACGGTCTATTACACCGTGACCAACCAGTCGGCCCGTACCACCACCGGCCAGGCCGCCTACAACGTCGCGCCGCTGACGGTCGGCGCCTATTTCCAGAAGATCAACTGCTTCTGCTTCACCGAACAGACCATGGCGCCGGGCGAGAAGCGCGAGATGGCCGTGGTGTTCTATGTCGATCCGGCGCTGGCCAAGGACAGCGAGAACGACACGCTGAAGACGATCACTTTGTCCTACACCTTCTTCCCCGTGCGCGACGCTACGCCGAAGCCGGTGGCGGCCGGCGAGGCGGAGCAGCGCAAGGGCGGCTAGAGCATGATCCGGAAAAGTGGGGACCGGTTTTCCGAGAAGATCATGCTGAAGAGATTGGAATTCAAGATTAAGACGTGCCTTGCGGCACGCGAATGGAGAGACGGCAATGGCTGAGGCGCAAGTCAAGCATCACGACTATCATCTCGTCGACCCGAGCCCGTGGCCGGTGGTCGGCTCGATCTCGGCCTTCATCATGGCGTTCGGCGCGATCGGCTGGATGCACCACATGTACTCCGCCGCCCCGATCGTGTTCGGC
>NZ_JASGSR010000115.1:0-24818 GCF_040446015.1 Bradyrhizobium sp. INPA03-11B | reverse complement strand
GATGTAGCGCCGTCCGAAGCCGAGCGGCGCAAGGATCTTCAGATGGCCGGCGATGGTGCCGCGACGCGCCTGCAGCGCCTCGGTCAGCTCGGTCGCCTCGTCGAGCAGCGCGCCGCCGCGCAGCACCAGCAGCTCGCCCTCATCGGTCAGCGTCAACCGCCGTGCCGAACGGCTGACCAGCTGGACACCCAGCCGCTGTTCGAGGCTCTGCAGCCGCTGCGAGACCGCCGATGGCGTCACGTCGAGCGCCCGCGCCGCGGCCGCGAGTGACCGGGCCGCAGCGATGGCCGTGAAGAAGCGGATGTCGTCGGTCGAGATCATTAAGCGCAGACTTAATCTAAGAATGACATTCGGTAAATTGAACTTAGCATGGAAACGGCTAGTCTCGCGGCATGTCATCAGCCCCTGTCCTGAACGCACCGCATCCGCTCGCCGGGATCGAGACGCCCTGTCTCGTCCTCGATGAAGACCGGATGCTGCACAACATCGCCCGCCTGAAGACGCGGCTATCGCGGCTCGGCGTGCCGCTGCGTCCGCATCTGAAGACCGCAAAATCAATTCCGGCGGCACGCGCCGTGATGGACAGCGCAGCCGGCCCGGCGGCGGTCTCGACCCTGCAGGAGGCCGAGGTCTTTGCCGCGGCCGGTGTGAAAGACATCCTCTATGCCGTCGGCATCGCGCCGCAGAAGCTCGATCGCGTCGCCGCGCTGCGGCGGCAGGGCGTGGACCTGTCCGTGGTGCTCGACAGCCTCGAGCAGGCGGCGGCGGTCACCACGATGGCGCGCGCAACGAACGACCGCATTCCCGTGCTGATCGAGATCGATTGCGACGGCCATCGCGCCGGGGTCGGCGCAAGTGACCCGCAGCTGGCCGAGATCGGCCGCGCGCTGCATCAAGGCGGGGCCGAACTGCGCGGCGTCATGGCGCATGCCGGAGAATCCTATTCCTGCCGCAGCGTGGCGGCGCTCGAGCAGGCGGCCGAGCAGGAGCGCGCCGCCGCAGTTGCCTGCGCCGAGGCATTGCGCGCAGCCGCACTGCCCTGTCCCGTCGTCAGCGTCGGCTCGACGCCGACGGCGCATTTCGCGCGCCGGCTCGATGGCGTCACCGAGGTGCGCGCCGGCGTCTTCGTGATGTTCGACCTGGTGATGGCCGGGATCGGGGTCTGCGCGGTCGAGGACATCGCGCTGTCGGTGCTCGCGACGGTGATCGGCCATCGCGCCGATCGCGGCTGGACCTTCATCGATGCGGGCTGGATGGCGCTGTCGCGCGATCGCGGCACCGCGAAACAGCCGATCGACCTGGGCTACGGCATCGTCTGCGACGTCGATGGACGGCCCTATCCCGACCTGATCGTGACCGAGACCAATCAGGAGCACGGCATCATCGCGCTTCGTCCCGGCAGCACCGCGACGCAGGTGACGCTGCCGGTCGGCACGAAGGTGCGCGTCCTGCCGAACCACGCCTGCGCGACGGGAGCGCAGCACGACCGTTATCACGTCATCGCTGCCGGCTCCGGCACCGTCAGGCAATGGGAGCGGTTTCGCGGATGGTAGGAGACGTAGCGCAGCCCATGACCCGAGCCTATGACGCCGTTCTGTTCGATCTCTTGACCGCGCTGCTCGACAGCTGGACGCTCTGGAACACGGTCGCCGGCTCCGACGAAGCCGGGCTGCGCTGGCGCGCCGAGTATCTCAAGAACACCTATGCCACCGGGCATTATCGGCCTTATGAGGATCTGGTGGGCGAGGCGGCGCGCAATGTCGGGCTGCCGGTCGAGCGCGCCGCCGAGCTTGGCGCACGCTATGCGGAGCTCGATCCCTGGCCCGAGGTTCGCTATGTTCTGCGAACGCTGCACGATGCCGGTGTCGCGCTCGGCGTCGTGACCAACTGCTCGGAGCGGCTCGGCCGCATCGCCGCCGACCGCCTCGGCGTCCCTCTCACCGTGTTCGTGACGGCCGAGCGCGCCGGCTATTACAAGCCGCAGCCGCAACCCTATCAGCTCGCGCTCGATGAGCTGCCGGTCCCCGCAAATCGATGCCTGTTCGTCGCAGGATCGGCCTATGATCTGTTCGGTACGGCACGTGTGCACTTGCCGACTTGGTGGCATAATCGGGCCGCAATGAACCTGCCGGAAGGGGCGCCCGCCCCTTGAGGACTGAACCGAGATGCCATCACCCAGCTATATCGACCCGCTCAACGGAAAGCTCTACCCGCTGGATGTGCCGCGCTGGTGCTCCGACGAGGGCAAACCGCTGCTCGTCACGCCGCTGCCCGGCATCTCTCGCGACGACATCGATCGCGGGACGCGGTCGCTGTGGCGCTATCGCGCGGCGCTGCCGGTCGAGATCAAGCAGCCGATCACGATGGGCGAAGGCTGCACGCCTGCGGTCGAGAAGGAATGGGACGACCTGCGGCCGTATTTCAAGCTCGAATGGTTCAACCCGACCGCGAGCTTCAAGGATCGCGGCACCACGGTGATGCTGTCATTCCTGCGCCAGCTCGGCGTCGACGCGGTGCTGGAGGACTCTTCCGGCAACGGCGGCGCGTCCGTTTCAGCCTACGGCGCGGCCGGCGGCATGCGGGTGAAAATCCTGGCGCCGGCGACGACATCGCCGATGAAGGTGGCGCAGATGCACGCTTTCGACGCCGAGGTGCAGCTGGTCGAAGGGCCGCGCGAGGAATCCGAAGCGGAGGCGATCCGCCAGTCGAAGCAGATCTTCTACTCCAGCCACAACTGGCAGCCCTTCTTCCTGCAGGGCACCAAGTCGCTGGCCTACGAGATCTGGGAAGATTTCGGCTTCACCGCGCCCGACAATGTCATCATGCCGGTCGGCGCCGGCAGCAGCCTGCTCGGCTGCTATATCGGCTTCAAGGAACTGCTGGCGGCCGGGCAGATCACGCGGCTGCCGCGGTTGTTTGGGGCCCAACCGCTCAATTGCTCGCCGGTCGATGCCAGCTTCACGGCCGGTGTCGACACGCCGATCGATCGCCCGGTCCACAAGAGCATCGCCGAAGGCACCGCGATCAAGCATCCGCTGCGCCTGAAGCAGATGATCGCGGCGCTGAAGGAGAGCGGCGGCGGTACGGTCGCGATCCCCGAAGACGGCATTGTCGCCGCACTGAAGCGGCTGGCGTTGACCGGCCTGTTCGTCGAGCCGACCTCGGCCTCGGCCGCCGCCGCGCTCGACGTCCTGAAGGACCGCGGCGCGATCCGGCCGGCGGAGCGCTCCGTCGTCATCATCAGCGGCACCGGGATCAAGGCAGCGGGACTGATCACGGAGCTGCTAGGGAGCTAGTCGTCGAAGGCGAGCTTCATCCTCCCGCGACGACCGCGCGCGCCGGCGAGGCGTGCGCCCGGCCGATATTGTCGAGGAACTGCCGCACGCTTTCCCGCCAGGTGAAGGTCAAGGCATGGGCGCGGCATTTCTCGCGCGGCACACGCAGCGCCCCGAGCGCCGCGCGGCGCAGATCGTGATCGAGACATCCGCAGCCTGATTTGCCGATCACGTCGAGCGGCCCCATCACCGGAAACGCCGCGACCGGTACGCCGCAGGCCAGCGCCTCGAGCAGCACCATCCCGAACGTATCGGTCAGGCTCGGAAACACCATGACATCGGCCGACGCATAGACATCGGCGAGCGCCCGCCCCGTCCGCGTCCCGAGAAAATGAACCTGCGGAAACCGCGCCTGCAAGCTGCCGCGCAGCGGCCCATCCCCGACCACGACTTTCGAGCCCGGCAGGTCGAGACCGAGAAAGGCGTCGAGGTTCTTCTCGACCGCGACGCGGCCGACGTAGAGAAACACCGGTGCCGGGAAGTTGAGCGGCCGCTCCGTGCGCGGGCAGAACAGCTCGGCGTCAACACCGCGCGACCATGGCATCAACCTACGGAAGCCATGGGCTTTCAGCGCCTGCTCGAGCGACGGCGAGCCGACCATGATGCCGTCGCCACCATTGTGGAAGCGGCGTAGCGCCGCATAGCTCCAGCGCTGCGGCACCGGCAGCCGCGCAGCGAGATATTCGGGAAAGCGGGTGTGGTAGCTGGTCGTGAACGGATAGCCGCGCGTTTGGCAGACATGGCGGCTGATCCAGCCGATCGGACCTTCGGTCGCGATATGCACCGAGTCCGGGCGTGCCGCGTCGATCGCGCGCGCGATGCGCCTGATCGACGGCAGCGCAAGTCGGATCTCCGGATAGCCCGGCAACGGCACGGTGCGGAAATCGGCCGGCGTCAAAAAGCTGATCTCCGCGCCGAGCAACGGCGCCTCGCTGGCGAGGTATTCGAGCGAGCGGACCACACCATTGATCTGCGGCCGCCAGGCGTCGGTTGCCACCAGGACACGCATCAGGCGACCGCCTCCGCGAGCGGCGCGAAGTCTGCCGCGTTCGACGTCGGCTGCGGATCCGTCCACCGAACGATTTCAAACTGCCCGTCATAGCGCTCGACGACGCCGGTGCAGGATTCCACCCAGTCCCCGGTATTGATGTAGCGCACGCCGAACTCATCGTGCATCGCCGCGTGGTGGATGTGACCGCAGATCATGCCCTGAACGTTGCGGCGCCTGGCCTCGGAGGATAGCACCTCCTCGAACCGGCCGATGTGGTTGACCGCATTCTTGACCCGCAACTTCGCCCAGGACGAGAACGACCAATAGCCGAACCCGAATTGGCGCCTGATCCGGTTGAGCCAGACGTTGGAGGCCAGCGCGGCCCGATAGCCGACATCGCCGATCAGTGCGAGCCATCGCGCGTGCCGCACCACGAGATCGAAATGATCACCGTGAACGACGAGGTAGTCGCGGCCGTCGAGACCACGATGGATCGCGCGTTCGACGACCTCGACGCCGCCGAACGCCGCACCGGTATAGTCGCGCAGGAATTCGTCGTGATTGCCGGGTATGTAGACCAGGCGCCGGCCCCGTTGCGCGAACTCGATCAGCTCCCGCACGACGTCATTGTGCGCAGTGGGCCAGTACCAGCTCGAGCGCAGGCACCAGCCATCGACGATGTCGCCGACCAGGAACACGGTTTCGGCATCGTGGTGCCGAAGGAAGTCGATCAATCGCTCGGCCTGGCACCCTCTGGTTCCGAGATGGACGTCGGAGATGAACAGGCTTCTGACCCTGACGGGATGCCGCGACGAGAGCCGCGCCGCGCCGGCGCGATCGCCGCCGACCTGGACTGGGACGTCTCCTGCTTCGCTGCCATCCCGCCGAAATGCCGTCGCCATGGCCTCGGCCAATCCGGCGAGAACCCTGGTGACGTCCCGGCTGGCGCATCGCCGGAAGATCGCGCGATGCCAGTAGATCCCTGCCGCGAGCACCAGCAGCGCGAACTCGGCCGCGCGATATCGCCCACCGGACGCCGCGACACCGAACTGATAGCTTGCGGCCAGCACCAGCAATGCGGCCGCGGCACACTCGAGCGTGTGCGAGCTGGGCCGCAGGCGGGACAGCAGGACTTTCATGCGCCTCCCTCCATTGGCACGCGCGAGGGGAGCGCGAGCGGCTTCGCGAAGGGCCGCGGCGCGAGCGAGCGCTTGTAGAAACGGAAGCCCAGGAAGAGCGCCACCTCCACGGCGATCAGGACGACCACCACCCAGAAGCCGAGGCTGACCGGATCATGGCCGCTGCCGCGCAGCGCATAACCCAGCGTGAGAAACGGCATGTTCCAGATCACGGTGCCTAGCGCCGTCGCCATCACGAAGGCGCGCGGCTCCAGCCGCAACACGCCGGCGGGCAGCGCCAGATAGATCCGCACCGTGGGCAGGGTCTGGCCGATCAGCGTCACCCAGAAATGATTGCCGCGATAGGCATCCGTGAGCTGCTGGTAGAGCGAGGGCCGCAGCAGCACGAACTTGCCATAGCGCGTCACCAAGCCTTCGATGCGCCGCGAACCGAGCGCACGCCCGAGCCCGTACCAGCCGATCGCGCCGATGACCGACCCGGCGCTGGTCGCCAGGATGGTCATCGCCAGCATCGTGCCATCGGAGACCGTCAGCCCGAGCAGCATCAGCAGCACGTAGGACGGCAGCAACGGGATGAACTTCTCGGCAACGGCAAGGCAGCCAACGCCCACCAGGCCGAAGTGCAGGAACATTGCAATCGTGCTCGACGTGTCCATGACGCCTCGATCAAGCGTGGGGGTGGCGGCGGCTGATCCGGTACACGGACGCCGGCGGCAGGTTGCGGAACGTCTGCCCGATGCAGCTCGCTTGCAGATCGAGGCGATCCAGGATCGCGTCTGCGACCGGACAACGCGGACCATAGGTGATCTGGTAGAAGGCACCGCCTGTGCGGAGATAGCGGAAGGCGGCATCGAGGATCGTCGTGACCTTCTCCGGCGGCATGATGAGAAGCCCGAGCCCGCTCACGACAGCACCGACCGGCGCCCCTTCGAACAGCCTCTCCCTCCACAGCCAGGCGGCATCCATCCAGAGCACCCGGGCGCCCGGGAAGCGCCCCTGCAGCAGCGGGATGAACTCGGAGCCGTACTCCACCAGCGTGAGATCCTGTTGCCTCACGCCGCGCTTCAGCAACGCACTGGTGAAGACGCCGGTGCCGGGGCCAAGCTCGATCACCGGACCGATGTCCGCCGTGATCTCCTGCGTGATCAGGGACGAGACGGCGGGCCCGGACGGCGCGACCGCGGCGACACGCATCGGATTGCGCACCCAGGCGCGGAAGAACGGCCGGATGTCAGCGGCTGACATGCTGGAGCTCCCGCATGCTGGGCGCGTTGCGCGTCTCGCGCCGCGGATTCGTTGACAAGGCCATTCCCGTATCTTTCACATGGCAGGCGCCACCATCGTGGGTGGTCGGCTCCCGCCGGTTGAGCGTGTCGGTCGGTGACGGGACGATTCGGCCCGCTCCGATCGAGGCCTCTGTCTCATGCGAAGCTTGCGCCAGCCTGTCGCGAATGCGCACGCATGCGAAATTTCACGCCGCGACGCATTGGCGCGGAGCAAACCGCAAGGTTGCCGCAATGAATCGGACATAAAGCCGACAGATCGATGCAGGGACAAAGACGACGAATGCGCGTGCTGTTGGTGGAGGACCAGCCGGAAATGGTCGCAGCGCTGCGTGCGGCACTCGCGCGCCACGACATGCTGGTGGATCACGCGCCGGACCTGTCGGAAGCCGAGGCGATTGCCGCGACTGGCAGCTATGATGCGATCGTGCTCGACCGGCAATTGCCCGATGGCGACGGGCTGTCGCTGATTCCGAAGCTGCGCGCCAGCGGCAACACGGTGCCGGTGCTGGTGCTGACCGCCCGCGGCGAGCTCGCGGACCGGATCTCGGGCCTCGATTGTGGTGCAGACGATTATCTCGGCAAACCGTTTGCGTTCGAGGAGCTGCTGGCACGGTTGCGCGCACTGCTGCGCCGGCCCGCCAATGTGCAGCAGCACGCCGCGCGGATCGGCCGCCTGTCGTTCGACTTCGCCCATCGCGAGGCCAGCGTCGATGGGCGCCCCTTGGAGATGCCGCGTCGCGAACGGCTGGTGCTCGAGGCGCTGCTGCAACGGATGGGACGCATGGTGCAGCGCTCCGCGCTGATGGAGGCGGTCTACGGCCTCGACGACGACGTGCAGCCCAATGCGCTGGACACCCACGTGTCGCGCTTGCGCCGCAGGCTCACGGAAGCAGACGCCGGCGTCGCGATCAACGGCGTTCGCGGCCTTGGCTATGTGCTGCGAGAGACACCGTGAGCGTGCTGCGACCGCGATCCCTCACCTGGCGGCTGATCGGGCGTCTCGCGGGCCTGCAGGCCGTCACGTTGACCCTTCTGATCCTGCTGATCGGAGCGGCCGCGATCGGGCTGCTGCGGGCGGGGCTCTTGATCGGCGAGTACGAAGGCAGCACGCTCGATACGCTGCGCGACGCCATCACCCGCGATGAAACGGGCAGCCTGACGCTGCGCCGGACGCCGGAGCTCGCCGCGTTGCGCGCCGAGCATGCCGATCTCTGGTTCGTCATCCGCGATGGCGAGGGGCACCAGCTCTCCGAGGGCGCGGTGCCCGCGCAATTCGCGCCGATCGCATCAAGCCTCGATCAGGTGAGCGAGGCGCGGCTCAAATGGAACGCCGCGGAAGCCGCGCGCCCCGCGGGCCTCGTCAAATGGGTCGACACCTCGGCAGGACGGATCCAGATCCTGACCGGCACCTACGGCGAGCTCTCGATGTGGCGCGCGCTGGAGAGCACGCCGCTGCTGTTCCTCAACATGATCCTGCCGATCGTCGTGCTGATGACATTGGCGACGCTGGTCGCGACCCCGTTCGTGGTGCGCCGGGCCATGAATGGCCTCGCGCAGGTCGCGGCGCAGGCTGAACGCATCGACATCGACCAGCGCGGCGTTCAATTGCCGCTCGACAAGGTGCCGATCGAGATCACCCCGCTGGTCAAGGCGATCAATGCCGCACTCGACCGCCTCGACAAGGGTTACGAGCGCCATCGCCGCTTCCTGGCCGATGCCGCCCACGAGCTGCGCACGCCGATCGCGATCCTCTCGACCCGGGTGGCTTCGCTGCAGGCTGGGCCGGAGAAGACCTACCTGCTCGAGGACGCCACCCGGCTGAGCGTCATGGCCGGTCAGCTGTTGGATCTGCAACGGCTCGATCAGCGCGCCGACACGTTCGGTCCCGTCAATCTCGTCGGCGTCGCACGGCAGGTCGTGCTCGACCTCGCGCCGCTCGCCTTCGCGGCGGGATATGAAATGTCGTTCGAGCACGCGGACGAGACCACCATGGTGACCGGCGACCAGACCTCGCTCGAGCGTGCCCTCACCAACCTCGTGCAGAACGCCATCGACCACGGGCAGCGGCGCGGCACGATCCTGGTCCGCGTGACGACATCAGGGCGGATCGAGGTCTGCGACGACGGCGACGGCATTCCGCCCGAGGAGCGCGAGCAGATCCTCGAGCCATTCCGCCGACTGCATCCGGGCGGGCGCGGCGCCGGCCTCGGCCTCGACCTGGTGCAGTCCATCATGCGCCTGCATGGCGGCCGGATCGAGGTCGATCAGGCGCCGTCCGGCGGCGCCTGCATGCGCATGGTGTTTCCGAAGGTGCAGCCATCCTGCTGATCGGGCCGAGATCGCCGCGGCAGGCGGCAAAAAGCGCGATGCGATCGGGCTCAATCGTCATCGCGCTTTTGCGGATCACGCGCTGAAGCACGATGAGATTGGGTCGATCGTCATCGTGCTTTAGCTCATTGTTTAAGCATGATCTTGTCGGAAAACCGCTTCGCATTTTTCCGGATCATGCTTTAGCCCGCCTTGCGCAGCCGCAGGGATTCATAGAACGCCGTTTCGAAATTGATGTAGCCGATGAAGGATGTCGGATCGCCAAAGGGGAGGATCTGCGTCGCCCAGTATCCGCCGAAGCCGTTCTGCCGATCGATCCAGTAGAACAAATTAGCGAGACCGGCCCAGCCGAGCGCGCCGGCGGGACGGCCGGTCGGCGCCTGCTCGTCGTTGATCATGAAGCTCAACGCCCAGGACTTCGACTGGCCGGGGAAGAACTCGGCATCGTTGGCCAGAGACGTGATCACGCCGGTGATCGCGGTGACCTTGTTGTTGCCGAGGTGGTTCTTCTCGGCCATCCGCACGGTCTCGGCCTTGAGGACGCGGCCGTGCTCGCCGGCCCCGTCATTCAGCCACATCCTGATGAAGCGCATGTAGTCGCCGATGGTGCCGTAAAGCCCGTGGCCGCCCATGTGGATTTCCGGATTGGCCGGCAATTCGAAATCCATCGGCGTCAGCGAGCCGTCGGCGTTGCGGGCATGAATGCCCGCAAGCTTGCGGCGCATCGCATCGGTGAGCTCGAACGTGGTATCCTGAATGCCGAGCGGTTCGAAGATCCGCGTCTTGAAGACTTCTCCGAGCCGCCTTCCGGTGATCGCCTCGACGATCTGGCCGCACCAATCCATGTTGGTGCCATACTCCCACCGCTCGCCCGGATCGAACAGCAGAGGTGTCATCAGCGACGCCTTCGACGCCGTGATGACACTCGGTTGTCCCTTCTCCTGCGCGAGGCGATTGTAGGTATGATTGATGAAGTCGTAGCCCAGCCCCGCGCTATGCACCATCAGCATCCGCGTCGTGATGTCGCGCTTCGGTGCACGCAACACCGGTTCGCCCTTGTCGTCAAAGCCCTCGATCACCTGGAGCTTGCCGATGTCGGGCGCATAGGTCTTGGCCGGCGCGTCGAGATCGAGCTTGCCCTCCTCGACGAGTTGCAGGACGGCGGTGCCCGTGATCGCCTTGGTGGTCGAGAAGATGGCGAACACGCTGTCGGTCGTCATGTCGGCCGGCTGGTCGAGCCGGCGCTTGCCGGCGGCGCCTTCATAGATGTTGCGATGCCGGTCGGTCACCATCGCAACCACACCGGGGACGCGTGGATTCGAGGTCACGACGCCGTCGAGAATTGCATCTGCTGCCGCACTGAAGTTCGTGCTCATTGTTTTCCTCCATATTTTTATGATGTTGACCTGCGTAGCCCGGATGGAGCGGAGCGAAATCCGGGGTTGGTGCAGCCGGTGTCACTGGTCCCGGATTACGCTTCGCTCCATCCGGGCTACGAAATCCAATCGCGATCGGGCCTATTGCATCGCGAAACCGCGATAGCCGCTCGCGGCGACCTCGTCGCATTTCTGGCGATAGGTGCCGACGCCGCCGCAATAGGACAGCACACGGCGCGGCTTGCCCTCGACATTCGAGCCGAGGTACCAGGAGTTGGTCTTGGCGATCAGTGTCGCGTTGGCGGTCTCATCATGATGCGCGACCCACTGATCCTCGATATCCCTCGACGGCTCGATGACGTTCAGGTTGTTGCCGCGCATGTATTTGATGCAATCGTCGATCCACTCGACCTGCTGCTGCAGGCAGGTGGTCATGTTGCAAAGCGCAGCTGAAGGCGCGAGCGGCACCGCCGTCGTGAACAGGTTCGGATAGCCGTGAACCTGCAGGCCCATGGTGGTGCGGATATCCCGGCCCCAATCCTCCTTCAGCGAACGGCCGTCGCGGCCGCGGATATCGATCCGCGTCAATGCGCCGGTGCCGGCATCGAACCCGGTCGCCAGGATGATGACGTCGAATTCGTGCACCGTACCGTCGGCGGTCTGGATGCCCTCCGGCGTGATGCGGGCGATCGGATTGTCCTTGACGCCGACGATCTCGACATTCGGCCGATGGAACGCCTCGAGGAAATTGCTTTCCAGCGGCACCCGGTGGGTGCCGAAGCCGTAATCGGCCGGGATCAGTTGCTCGCACAGTTTGGGATCCTTGATCCGTTCGCGCATCTTTTCGCGCACGAATTCGGTGATCTCGGCGTTGACGGATTCGTCGAAGAACAGCTCGGCGAAGGACGACACCCACAATTTGAGCGATCCATCGTTCCAGCAATCCTCGACCACCTTGCGGCGCTGCTGCGGCGACAGGTCGGCCCAGGCGTGCTCGAAGTCAAACTCGAAGCCAGTGAACGTCTTCGGCAGCCGTTCGGTGAGGAATTTGAACTTCGACTTGTAGGCCTCGGCATCCGACGCATCCCATTTCGGGTTCTTCATCGGGATGATGTATTGCGGGGTGCGGATGAACACCTTGAGATGGCCGACCTCGCCGGCGATCGACTGGATCACCTGGATTCCGGTGGCGCCGTTGCCGACCACGCCGACACGCTTGCCGGCGAACTCGATCGGGCCCTTGGGCCAGCGCGCGGTATGGAACAGCTTGCCCTTGAACGTCTCCTGTCCCGGGAACGACACGTGCGGGGCGGAAAGCATGCCGCAGCAGGTGACCAGGAACTGGGTGTCGATCACTTCACCCTTGTCCGTCGTCACCTGCCAGCGCTGCGTCGCCTCGTCGAAATGCGCGCTCTTCACCGTGGTGCCGAACTGGATGTCCTTCTTGAGGTCAAGGCGGTCGGCCACATAGTTCAGCCAGCGCTCGATCTCCGGCTGGCCCGGAAACCGCTCGCTCCAGCTCCAGCCTTTGTAGAGCTCCTCGGAGAATAGATACTGATAGGTGTGGCCTTCGGAATCGAAGCGCGCGCCGGGGTAGCGGTTCCAGTACCAGGTGCCGCCGACGCTTGACCCCGCGTCAATGGCCCTGACCTTCAAGCCCTGCTCGCGCAGGCGGAACAATTGATAAAGGCCGGCTACGCCGGCGCCGATCACCACGGCGTCGAACTTGGACGTCGCGTGCGCGCCATTGCTTCCATTGGACCTGATTGCGGTCGCAGTCATGGTTTCCTCCTGTGTGGTTTCTCGCACGCCCTTTCCCATCCGCTGCATCGCGGGATGACGGTGCGTTGCGCCAATCTGGGCCCCGGCGGCATGGATGGAGCCGCCGGGACGCGCAGGAGGCTATGGCGCTTGCGGCTTCCGGCGCTTGGATGAAACCGACAATCTCTGGAACGCGGCCGCAATCGCCGGTCGGCCATTGGTCTCCTTGGCAAACGGCGAAAGCGGCCTATTCTGGGCTCAGCCGTCCGGCCAAAAAGACAAAAAGAAGCGGTCAACCGCCGATGGTTTCCAGGGAGGAGGCTCGCGCGATGGGCCAGTTGATCACGGTCGAGGAACTGCCGCGCTACGCTCCCGGCGAGTTGAAGCTGGACAGTTCACAGGTCGGCCGCAACGATTTCCGGCTGCGCATCTTCCGCTACGCGCCATCAGACATCTGGGTCCCGCCATCGGAGAACTTCCTCCTGGTGCTTTATCGCGACGGCGTGACGTCGATGAACCGCCGTGTCGGCAGCGCGTGGAAGCAGGATCACGTCGGCCGCGGCGTCACGTCGCTTTTGACGCGCGCAGAGCCGTCAAGCTGGCACTGGAAGAATGACATCGAGGTCACGCATTTCTACATCTCTCCTGCCCTGATGACGAAGACGGCGAGCGAGGCCTTCGACCGCGACGCCGAGACGGTCGAGCTTCACGATTTGCTCAAGGTCGAGGATCCGATGCTGACCTGGATCAACGACCAGATGGTCCAGGAAGTCGCCGCCGGCGGGCCGGGCGGCCGCCTCTGCTACGACGCGCTGGCGCTGCAAGCGAGCGTGCACATCCTGCGCAAATACGCCGCGATCGAGTTCAAGATGCCCTGCGCGCAGGGCAGGTTCAGGCCGGCGCATGCGCGGCTGATCGAGGACTATGTCGAGCAGAACATCTTCCGGAATATCACGCTGGAGGAGCTTGCGACCATCTGCAACTGCACGCCGGTGCAATTCGCGCGCAAGTTCCGCGTCCACTACGGCATGCGGCCGCATGCTTACGTCCTGCGGCGCAAGGTAGAGCATGCGTGCAAGCATCTGCGCAGGGATCGCGTGGCGCTGAAGGAGATCGCGCTGCTCGCAGGCTTCGCCGATCAGAGCCACCTTAATCGTGTGTTCCGGCAGCATATGAACGTGACGCCGGCGGAGTACCGCCGACAAGTGTGCGAGACCAAGCTCGAGGCGTGAGCTTGCACCGTGCGCTGCCGCTTGCCGGCGTTCGGTCTACACCGGCGGCGGATTGAGCCGGGCAAAGCCCTCCTGGATGCGGTAGGGGTAGTAGGGATAGGCCGGCATCATCGCGCTTGCCTTGTCGAGACGCGCGATCTGCTCCGGTGACAGCGACCAGCCGACCGCGCCGAGATTGTCGCGCAGCTGTGCCTCATCGCGCGCGCCGATGATGACGGATGACACGCTCGGACGGGTGAGCAACCAGGCGATCGCCATCTGGGGCACAGTGCGGCCGGTCTCGGCGGCGACGGCGTCCAGCGCATCGACGATCGTGTAGAGTCTTTCATCGTCGACCGCCGGTCCGAACTGCGCGGTCTCATGCAAACGGCTATTTTTCGGCAGCGGCTGGCCGCGCCTGATCTTGCCGGTGAGGCGACCCCAGCCGAGCGGACTCCAGACCAGCGCACCGACGCCCTGATCGAGTGCGAGCGGCATCAGCTCGGATTCATAGTCGCGCCCGACCAGCGAATAATAGACCTGGTGCGCCACATAGCGCGGCCAGCCGTGCCGCTCGGCGATCCCAAGCGATTTCATCAAATGCCAGCCGGAGAAATTCGAGGCGCCGACATAGCGCAGCTTGCCGGCGCGCACCAGCGTGTCGAGCGTCGACAGCACCTCGTCGATCGGCGTGAAAGCGTCGAAGGCATGGAGTTGCAGAAGATCGATGTAATCGGTGCCGAGCCTGCGCAAGGCGGTGTCGACCGCAGCGACGAGGCGATAGCGCGACGTGCCGGCATCGAGCGGGCCGTCACCCATCGGCAACCCGGTCTTGGTCGAGATCAAAACCTTGTCGCGGCGACCCTTGATCGCGGCGCCGAGGATCTCCTCCGACGCACCGTTCGAATAGACATCGGCGGTGTCGAACAGATTGACGCCGGCCTCGAGGCAGATGTCGACCAGCCGCCGTGCCTCGCTGGCGTCGCTGCGGCCCCAGGCGGAGAACAACGGTCCCTGGCCACCGAAGGTGCCGGTGCCGAAGCTGAGCGCCGGGACCTTCAGGCCGGATGCGCCGAGATTGCGGTATTCCATGGTCATACTCCCTGTGATGCCCTTCATTCCGCCGGTCATTGCGTGGCCAGCACGACCGGCCGATCGAGGCGCAGGCTCCACAGCGCGAGCAACAGCCCGATCGCTGTGATGAGCGCCGCCACCAGCGGCAGCGCGCCGAGACCGAGGCCGCGATCGATGGTCACGCCGCCGGCCCAGGCGCCGAGCGCGTTGCCGAGATTGAAGGCCGCGATGTTCAGGCTGGAGGCCAGCGTGCGGCCTTCCGCGCCGGCGGCTTCGAGCACCCGAAGCTGCAACGGCGCGACGGTCGCGAACGCGGCGATGCCGAGCACGAACAAGAGCGCCACCGCCAATGCCTTGATCGAGACCACCGCCGCCAGCGCGACAAGCACCGCGGCGAGCCCGCCGAGCGACACCAGCAACGCACGCGCCAATCCCTTGTCGGCGAGCCGTCCGCCCGCGACATTGCCGATCGCAAGGCCAGCGCCGAACACCAGCAGGATCGGCGACACCGCGGCATCGGAAAATCCGGTCAGCCGCGTCAGGATCGGCTGTACATAGGTAAAGACCGCGAACAATCCGCCGAAGCCGAACACCGTCATGGCAAGCCCGAGCAGCACCTGCGGGCGGCCAAGCACGGCAAGCTCCTCGCGCAGCGGCGCCGGCTTGTCCTTGGCGCCGACATGGCCAGGCACCAGCATCGTCAGCACGATGAACGCGACCACGCCGATCGCAGCCACCGCCCAGAACGCTGCGCGCCAGCCGAGCATCAGGCCGAACCAGGCGCCGAAGGGCACACCGAGCAGGGTCGCGACCGTGAGGCCGATGAACATCGTGGCGATCGCCGATGCGCGCTTGTCCTCCGGGACGAGGCTGGTCGCCACCACCGAGCCGACGCCGAAGAAGGTGCCGTGCGCCAGCGAGGTCAGGATGCGTGCTGCCATCAGCAGCTCGTAGTTCGGCGCCAGCGCGCAGGCCGCATTGCCGAGCGTGAAGATCGCCATCAGCGCCAGCAGCACCGCCTTGCGTGGCATCCGCCGCGTGCCGAGGGTGAGGATCGGCGCGCCGACGAACACGCCGAGCGCGTAGCCGGAAATCAGCAGCCCGGCCGCGGAGACCGACACGTGCATGTCGGCGGCGACCTGCAGCAACAGCCCCATGATGAGGAATTCGGTGGTGCCGATGCCAAAGGCACCGGCGGTCAAGGCAAGGACTGCGAGAGGCATGTGTCGCTCCGGAGGATGAGGATTCCGCAATGCGACATAGCGGTCCGGGCGCGGAAGGATTAGAATGGCCGCAATCCAATCATTTGTGACGTGAATTCAAGATGGCCCGAATAGACACCAACCGCTCCGGCGAGATGGACGTGTTCGTCCGCGTCGTCGATCTCGGCGGCTTCACGGCAGCCGCGAACAGCCTGCGCCAGACGCCGTCGGGCGTCAGCAAGCTGGTCTCCCGGCTCGAGACCCGGCTCGGCACGCGGCTGGTCAACCGCACCACCCGCAAGCTGCAACTGACCGAGGAAGGCCAGGCGTTCTATCAGCGCGCGCAGCGTATCCTTGCCGATATCGATGAGGCCGAACGCGAGGCTGCCTCATGCGTGCCGCGCGGCCATCTCACCGTGAACAGCAACATCCCGTTCGGCATGCTGTATGTGATGCCGCTGCTGCCGCGCTTCATGCGCGAGCATCCCGACATCACGCTCGACATCGTGCTGACCGACACGCTGGTCGATCTGATGCAGGAGCGCGCCGATGTCGCGATCCGCGCCGGCCCGCTCGGCGCCTCACGGCTGATCGCGCGCAAGCTCGGCACCAGCCGCATGGCGGTGGTCGCCGCGCCCTCTTATCTCGCCCGCTTCGGCACGCCGAAGACCCCGGCCGACCTCGCCGCGCATCGCGGCATCGGCTGGACCTTTCCGCGCAGCATCCGCGGCTGGCCGTTCCGCCGCGCCGAAAAGATCGAGGAGGCGCTGCCGCCGCCGGTCGCCCGCGCCAGCGACGGCGAGACCGCGCGCCAGCTCACGCTCGGCGGCATCGGGGTGGCGCGCCTGGCGCTGTTCCACATCGGCCCCGACATCGAGGCCGGGCGCCTGGTCCCGGTGCTGCAAAACCTCAATCCCGGCGACCGCGAGGACATCCACGCGGTCTATGTCGGCCATGCCGGCCCACTGCCGGCGCGGGTGCGCGCCTTCATCGATTTTCTGGCGCAACACATCCGCATCGGCGATCCCGCGCTGCGGCGTGGCGCGGATGGAAAATGGAAGATCGTGGGCGGCAAATGAGCATGCGATGACGGACGAACCCCTGGCTTTGCAATCCGTGACCGAGTCGATCCGCATCGCCGCGGATCCAAAGCCGGTGTGGGCTGCGATCATGGATCCCAATGCGGGCGAGACCTGGCGCAATGCGCATTTCAGGACCGATTGGCAGATCGGCGCGCCGATCGAGATCGAGGCGGAGATCGGCGCGAAGCGCTATCGCGACAAGGGCCGCGTCCTCTGTGTCGAACCACCAATACTTCTCGAATACTCCTATTGGTCACAGGTCTCCGGCCTGCCGGACGTTCCGCAATGCTATGCGACGATCACGATGACGCTCGCGGCCGACGGCAGCGACACGGTGCTGACCGTCACCCAGCAAGTGCCGCCATCGCCGATCCGCCGCGGCAACGGATGGGAAATCGGCGCAGACTCCGGCGCGAAGCATGTTGCTTTTTACTGGCGCATGACGCTGCCGCGCCTGAAGCAGGCCGTCGAGCAAGGCCGTGCCGTGCAATAGCGGCGTCTAGGCGCGCTTCAGCAGAAACAGCTGCGTGACATAGGGAAACACCACCTCGTCGGCATCCCCCAGACCGGCCTCACGGAGAATAGCGTCGGTCTTGTCGCGAATGCCCGCCTTCTCCGTATCGGGAAGATTGGCGACATAGCTCGTCGACACGACGCGCTCATAGACGCCTTGCCGTGCCATCCGGTGCGGATGGTCCTGCACGATCTCCTTCTCGAGCACGAAGCGAGGGTCCTTCAATATCCATCGCCAGCGACCGGAGCGTTGCCGGGGCGTATCCCCGGCGTATTTTTCAATCATGACGGATAACGCATCGACCCATGGCGCGCGGTCATCCCGGTTGTTCCAGACCAGCGCAAGCGTCCCCCCGGGATGCAGCAAGCGCGCGATCTCGGCAACCGACGCTTCATTGTCGAACCAGTGAAAGGCCTGCGCGCAGGTGACGAGATCGACGCTGCCGGTCTCAAGTCCGATCGCATCGGCGCGCGTGTTGATGACCTCGACCCCTGCCTCGGTCGCGAGCTTCGCCGACATCTCGGCGACGGGCTCGATGGCGACCAGACGGGCGGTCTCGGATAGATGCGGAAGCAGCAGCCGGGTGAACTTGCCGGTTCCGGCGCCAAGATCAACGACACAGCGCGCGGTCTGAAGCGGCAGCGCGGCGACGATCTCCGCGGGGTAACTGGGCCGGCCCGCCTCGTAGGCGGCGACCGCGACGCGATAATTCTTGGCTGTAGGGTTCAATGTCATTGTACTTCTCCTGCGAGCCAGCTTTCAGCGGTGAAATCTGCCCGACGGTATAGAGCAGCGCCTGCAAGGGACTGGAAGGGTACGTCGAGTCAAAATTCGCTGAAGCCCCCTCACCTTTGCGTCAGCGCCGTGGGCCGATTGCTCCTCGTCGAACAATGCGTTGCATTTTGAACGATTTTTCCCGCGGCGGGTTTCGCATGGCAACTTTGCGCACTTGTGGCGCATCCACGCCGCAGTTCCAGGTTGCAAGTTGCGATTGGCTGAACCACAGTCCTCGAAGGCGGACACGGTCTGTTGCGCTTGCACGACAAGCCCGGTCCCTCTTGCGCACCGGAGCGACCATGCAGCGATCCAGGGCAGTCTTCATCACAGCTATCGTCTACGCCTTGATCGGCCTGGTCCTCGCGGCCGGCGGGATCTGGCTCGCCGCCTTGGGTGGGTCCATCTTCTACATTGTCCTCGGCGTCGGCATCCTCGCCACGGCGGCGTTGTTGCTGATGCAGCGCCGTTCCGCGCTATGGCTGTTTGCGATCGTGCTGGTCGGCACGCTGGCGTGGGCCGTTGACGAGGTGCGATTCGACTGGTGGCCGCTCGCGGCGCGCGGCGACATCGTCTTCCCGATGGCGCTCTGGCTGCTGACGCCGGTGATCGTTCGCGCCCTGACGCGAGGCGAGCCGGCGTCTTACGCGCGCGCGACGGCGCCGCTCTGGATCGGCGTCGTGGCGTCAGCAGCCGTCCTCGTGGCCGGGCTGCTGACGAGCTATCACGACGTCGACGGCACGATCGCGGAGGCCGGCGCTGCCGTGCAGCAAAGCGAAGCCGACCCGCAGCCGGATGGCGACTGGCGCGCCTATGGCCGCACGCAATTCGGACAGCGCTATTCGCCGCTGAAGCAGATCACGCCCGACAATGTCGCCAACCTCAAGGTCGCCTGGACCTTCCGCACCGGCGACGTCAAGACGCCGGACGATTCCGGCGAGACCACCTTCGAGGTCACCCCGATCAAGGTGCACGATACGCTCTATCTCTGCTCGCAGCATCAGGTGCTGTTCGCGCTCGACGCCAAGACCGGCACCGAGCGCTGGCGCTACGATCCCAAGCTCGTGCACAACAAGACCTTCCAGCACATGACCTGCCGCGGGGTCTCCTATCACGAGACCGCACAGGGCGCCGTCGACTCCAGCGGCAGCCCGGCGCCCACCGAATGCCCGCGGCGGATCTTCCTGCCGGTCAATGACGGGCGCATGATCGCGCTCGATGCCGACAGCGGCAAACTCTGCGAGAGCTTTGCCGATCACGGCATCCTCGATCTGCAGCAGGGGATGGGGATCACAACCGCCGGCTTCTTCGAGCCGACGTCACCGCCTGTCGTCAGCGACAGGATCGTGGTCGTCGCCGCCGCGGTGATCGACAATTACGCGGTCGAGGTGCCTTCGGGCGTGATCCGCGGCTTCGATGTCTACACCGGCAAACTGGTCTGGGCCTGGGACTCCGCCGCAGCCGACGAGAACGCGCTGCCGTCGCCGACGCGGCATTACACCAACGGCTCGCCGAATTCCTGGATCACGGCCTCGTTCGATCCGAAATTGAATCTGGTCTACATCCCGACCGGCAACAACGGACCCGACATCTGGGGCGGCAATCGCGATGCGCTGGTCGAACGCTATTCGAGCTCGATCGTCGCGCTCGATGTCAACACCGGCAAGCGCGCCTGGTCGTACCAGACCGTGCATCACGATCTCTGGGACATGGACGTTCCCTCGCAGCCGAGCCTGGTCGATGTGACGACGGCGAAGGGCGTCGTTCCCGCGATCATCCAGCCGACCAAAGTGGGCAACATCTTCGTGCTCGATCGCAGGACCGGCGAGTTGATCGTGCCGGCGCCGGAACGTGCGGTGCCGCAGGGGCCCGCGCCCGGCGACCGCTCGGCCCCGACACAGCCGTTCTCCGAACTGACCTTCCGCCCGGAAGCGAAGCTGACCGGCGCCGACATGTGGGGCGGCACGATCTTCGACCAGTTGCTGTGCCGGATCATGTTCCATCGCCTGCGCTACGAGGGCACGTTCACGCCGCCGTCGCTGCAGGGCACGCTGGTCTTCCCCGGCAATCTCGGCATGTTCGAATGGGGTGGCATCGCGATCGACCCCGTGCGGCAGATCGCCATCGCCAATCCGATGTCGCTGCCGTTCGCCTCAAGGCTGATTCCGCGCGGCCCGCAAAATCCTCCGGCGCCGACCGCCGAGAAGCCGGTCGGCAGCGAGGTCGGAACGCAGCCGATGTACGGCACGCCGTTCGGCGTGGATATTTCGAGCTTCCTCTCGCCGCTGTCCGTGCCGTGCTACCGGCCGCCATGGGGCTCGATGGCCGCCATCGATCTCAGGACGATGAAGATCGTCTGGCAGCATCCCAACGGCACGATCCGTGACACCACGCCGCTGCCGCTTCCGTTCAAGATGGGTGTGCCGATGCTGGGCGGGCCGATCACCACCGCCGGCGGCGTCGCGTTCTACACCGGGACCTATGAGTACACGATCCGGGCCTACGACGTGCGTGACGGCAAGGTGCTCTGGGAAGATCGCCTGCCGGCCGGCGCGCAATCGACGCCGATGAGCTACGAGGCTGGCGGCAAGCAGTACGTCGTCACCGCGGCCGGCGGCCACGGCACGTTCGGCACCAAGCGCGGCGACTACGTCATCGCTTACGCGCTGAAGGATTGAACTCATCCAGGATGCGACAAAACTCGCCGCCGCGATGACGCAGCGGTGATGAGACGTCATGCTCAAAATGAGTTCCGCGACCTCGGCAAGGGTTGGCAAGTCAAGCCAAAGCCGCTAAAGGTCCGCCCCCTTTCACATCAAATTCCGAGCATGACATGTCGAGCGCCCCGCCCGCCGTCTCGATTGGCGTCGATTTTGGCACCAGCAACACCGTGGTCGCGCTGGCCGATGGCGATGGCCGCGTCGAGGCTGTCAGATTCGACCATGGCGGCCGCACGCATAGCGTCTATGTCTCGGCGCTGTGCTTCTGGGAGGAGCGGCCGGGCGCCGGCCTGCATCCGCGCGCCGAGGGCGGCCCGTGGGCGATCGAGCAGTTCCTCGAAGGACGCACGATCCATCGCTTCATCCAGTCGTTCAAGACGTTTGCGGCCAGCTCGGCCTTCAACACCACGCAGATCTTCCGCCAGCGCTACAAGTTCGAGGGTTTGCTCGCGGCGTTCCTGCGCACGCTGACGCGCCATGCCGGCGAAGGGTTCGATTTGGGCGCACCGACCATCATGGTCGGCCGTCCGGTGAAGTTTGCCGGCGGCAATCCGAATGACGAGCTCGCGATGCAGCGCTACCGCGCCGCGTTCGAGCGACTCGGCGCCGGCCATGCGCGCTATGTCTACGAGCCGGTCGGCGCGGCGTTCTCCTTCGCGCGCAGCCTCGATCACGACGCCACCGTGCTGGTCGCCGATTTCGGCGGCGGCACCAGCGACTTCTCCGTGATGCGGTTCTCGCGCAAGGGCGGCGTGCTGCGTGCCGAGCCGCTCGGACATTCCGGCATCGGCATCGCCGGCGACACGTTCGACTACCGCATCGTCGACCACATCGTCTCGCCGCGGCTCGGCAAGGGCACCAACTACCGCTCGTTCGACAAGGTGCTGCCGATCCCCAATCACTATTATTCGAGCCTCGCCCGCTGGCATCAACTCGCGATGATGCGCGGCAATGGCGACCTCCGCGAATTGCAGCAGCTGGCGCGCACCGCGCTTGATCCGGCGCCGCTGCACGATTTCATCACCATCGTCGACCACGATCTCGGCTTCGCGCTCTACCGCGCCGTGTCCGACACCAAGGTCGCGCTGTCGAGCCGCGACCGCGTCGAATTCCGCTTTACCCGCGCAGGCATCGATATCGGCGCGACCGTGACGCGCGACGATTTCGAATCCTGGATCGCCGACGACATCGAGCGGCTGGGCGCCACCGTCGACGAGGCGCTGGCGAAATCCGGGATCACCGCGCGCGACGTCGAGAAGGTGTTTTTGACCGGTGGCACCTCGTTCGTGCCGGCCGTGCAGCGCCTGTTCGCGGAGCGCTTCGGCGAGGCGCGGCTGACCTCGGCGGACCAGTTCGAATCGATCGCCTATGGCCTCGCCCTGATCGGCCACACACCCGATCCCGACCGCTGGACCTTCGCCGAAGCGGCGTGACGCTTCGCTGCGCGCCTTGATCCCGGCGTAATACGCGACTACATCTCATCAATCATCGATTCGAGGATGCCGACGGCCATGGATTTCATCCGGACAGCAACGCCCATCAGCCTTGCCCACCGGGATATCCATCGCCATGCCAGCATCGATCACGCTCTCCCATCTGACCCTGTCCGCACCTGACGGCCGGGTTCTCCTTTCCAATATCGATCTCAGTTTCGGTCCTGAACGAACCGGCCTTGTCGGCAGGAACGGCGTCGGCAAGACGACACTGCTCGGCCTGATCGAAGGCCGGCAGGCGCCGCACGCCGGTACGGTCTCGGTGCGGGGACGCGTCGCGATGCTGCATCAGACGGTGCAGGTGAAGCCGGACGAATCCGTCATCGATCTGTTCGGCGCGCGCCGCGCGCTGGCCGCGTTGCGCCGCGCCGAACAGGGTCTTGCGACGGCTGAGGAGCTTGCGGATGTCGACTGGACGCTCGACACGCGCATCGCGGCAGCGCTCGCGCGCGTCGATTTGCCCGACGTGCTCGACGCCCCGCTGGCGATGCTATCAGGCGGACAGGCGACCCGGGCGCGTCTCGCGGCGCTGTCGTTTGCAGAGCCCGACTTTCTGCTGCTCGATGAGCCCACCAACAATCTCGATCGCGCCGGACGCGAAGCGGTGATCGACCTCCTCGCCGGCTGGCGGCACGGCGCCATCATCGTCAGCCACGACCGCGAGTTGCTGGAGACGATGGACGCGATCGTCGAACTGACCTCGCTGGAAGCCAGGCGCTACGGCGGCAATTGGAGCCAGTACCGCGCGCGCAGGGCCATCGAGCTCTCGGCGGCACGGCACGATCTGGAAGATGCGGACAAGCGCGTCGCCGAGGTCGACCGCAAGGCAAGAGAGGCGTCTGAACGGAAGGCGCGGAAGGACGGCGCCGGCGCGAAGCAGCGCGCCAAGGGCGACATGCCGCGGATCGCCGCCGGGCTACGCCGGGATCGCAGCGAGGACAGTGGTGGCGAAGCCGCGCGCCTTGCCGAGCGGCGGCGGACGCAAGCTCTTGAACTCGCCACTGCCGCACGGCAACGCATCGAGGTGCTGCAACCGTTCTCGGTGCAGCTGCCGTCGACGCATCTGCCGGCGGGCCGAATGGTGCTGCGGATCGAAGCCGCTGACGCCGGTTATGCCGCGGACGCGCCGATCCTGCGTGGTCTCACCTTCTCTATCTCAGGTCCGGAGCGCGTCGCGATCACAGGCCCCAACGGCACCGGCAAGACCACACTGCTCAAGCTCGTCAGCGGCGACCTTGCCCCAGCGAGCGGCACCGTCGAGGTGATGACCCGCTTTGCCATGTTCGATCAGGCGGTCAGCCTGCTCGATGCGCGGGCCTCGATCCTGGACAACTTCCGGCGCATCAATCCGGATGCCGGCGAGAACGCCTGCCGCGCCGCGCTGGCGCGCTTCATGTTTCGCGCCGATGCCGCCTTGCAGACCGTCTCCAGCCTGAGCGGCGGCCAGCTGCTCCGCGCCGGCCTCGCCTGCGTGCTGGGCGGCGTGAGGCCGCCACAGCTTTTGATCCTCGACGAGCCGACCAATCACCTGGATATCGAATCGATGGAAGCGGTAGAGGCCGGCTTGCGCGCCTATGACGGCGCGCTGCTGGTGGTGAGCCACGACGAGGCGTTCCTCGAGGCGATCGCGATCACCCGCAAGTTCGAGCTCGGTGCTGACACCCGATCGCGATAGACGGGTTGTCCGGCTCCCCCTCGGATCGGACCGCGGCCGGCGGGCGGCTCCCACCAAAATATCGAAAACAACCCCATGCAAAGGAGCCCGCGGCCACCGCGACGCCTGAGCGGCGGTCAATTGGCGCAATATCCTCCGGGCAAAACTTCGGAGGGCAAGTCACGTTTCGACGCCCTGCCTTGTCTTAGCTTCTGCAATGGCAGCAGCAGAGGACACCATGCATACAATCGAAACCGGAGGCGGTCGCACCCTGATCGCGATCGTCTATCATAGCGCTTATGGTCATACCCGGCGCCAGGACGATGAAGGCCGTTTGGAAAATGAACAGCCGAGCACGCGTCGCCTTGGGGCAGGTTGTAGGCGCGGTGCTCGGCTGTCAGGCCGCGCGGCGGTGCGGCCATCCCCGTAGGCTTCGCTCACCCCCATGAGCGAGGCCGCCGGAGTCAGATCTCGCCTGTTGCTAAATCCGCGCTGTCGAATGGAGTGCGTTTCGCCATAGGGCAAATGCGACGAAGCCTGCCAGCAGCAAAAAGCCGCCACCGACCGCGATCAATAAATGCGCGAACGTCATTTGGAACATCCCAATTGTGAAGCATCATGCGGCGCGAGATACGCCGCAATCTGGCAATCAAATGCACTTCAGGAATTGATTTGCCCCGCCGGCCGCCGCCGGACAGCCCGAAAGGTGGCTGGCACTGCGCTCTGCCCACCCTTCGATTTCAGAGAGGTCGTCAAGCCACTCGGCTTTTGCCTCCCATCGTGCGGTTCGTCACGCCGCTCAACTGTCACGAGGATAATCGATAAAACTTTATCGACAATCGAAAGGAAAAATTAAGGTTACCGGCCTGGGCTGCACC
>NZ_JASGSR010000114.1:0-25265 GCF_040446015.1 Bradyrhizobium sp. INPA03-11B | reverse complement strand
GGGCGACATCGACCGGCTCGACCGCGATCGCGTCCCAGCCGCTGTCCTTCAGGATGCTCTCGACCCGCTTGCGGTCCGCGAAGCCGAACTGCCCCGGCGCATCGGCGCGCCGCGGCGGAAGCTGCGGCAGCAGCGGCTTCGCCGCCCGCTCCGCCGTCGTCATGAACGGGTTCTCGGCCGCGCTGCGCCACGCGATGAATTGGAGCGCAGCCCCGGGCCGGGCCGCGCGGCGCAGATTGGCGAAGGCCTGCACCGGATCGGCAAAGAACATCACGCCGAGCCGTGAGATGATCATGTCGAAACTCGCCGGCGTGAACGGATGGGTCTGCGCGTCCGCGCAGATGAAGCTGGCCGGTCGCCGTTCTCGCTCCGCACGGGCGCGTGCCGCCGCGATCATCGGCTGGGAGATGTCGATGCCGGTGCAATGCCCCTTCGGGCCGAGCGCCTGAGCCGCGGCGAAGGTCGTGGCGCCGGTGCCGCAGCCGATATCGAGCACGCGGCTCGCCGCGGCATCGGACACTGCCCCGACGAGCAGATCCTCGAGCGGCTTGAATAGCCCTTCGAGCACCTCGCGCGTCTCGACCCAGGCGCGCCCGGCGGCGCCGTTCCAGAGTTTGCACTGCTCGTCGTCGGCCTGCGATGCGGAATCCATGATTCTCGTCCTTCTTGCCTGATCGGTTGCCCTGATGCTTGCTTTGCGCGAGCGGCTTGCGGCACTCTGCCAGTTCAAGTGAACTTGAGGTCAAGAGCCATGCGGGACATCGACATCGCGGAGGTGGCGGAACTGTCGGGCGTTCGTGCCTCGACCTTGCGCTTCTACGAGGAAAAGGGACTGATCGCCTCGCATGGACGGCGCGGGCTCCGCCGCCTGTTCGAGCCGGCCGTGCTGGACCGGCTGGCGCTGATCGCGCTCGGGCGCGCTTCCGGCTTCACCCTCGACGAGATCGGAAGGATGTTCGCGCCCGACGGCAGGCCGCGCATCGACCGGAAAATGCTGGCGGCCAAGGCGGACGAACTCGACCGCACCATCCGCCGGCTCAACGCGATGCGCAACGGCCTGCGCCACGCCGCCGTCTGCCCGGCGCCGAGCCACATGGAATGTCCGACCTTCCGCCGCCTGCTGCGCGTCGCCGCGACCGGGAAGATGGAGGCACCGAAGAAGGCGAAGAAGCCGCGACGCAAGGCGAGATCGTAGCCCGGATGCAGCGCAGCGAAATCCGGGGTTCGTTCCAAGCGGCAAGACCGTCCCCGGATTGCGCTTCGCTCCATCCGGGCTACTTGCTACGTTTTTCGGCCGCTCATGATCGCCATCGCCGCGATCAATTCGAGGCCGATGCAGCCATAGAACGGCAGCGTGTAGCTGCCGGAGAGATCGTGCAGCAGGCCGATCACGCCGGGGCCGAAAGCGTAGGTGATCTGGTTGATCGCGGTGATCAGGCTGACCAGCACGCCGAACGCGCGCGGGTCGAACTCGCGCTGCACGATCAGCGCCGGCAGCGTGATCAGATTGCCGACCGAGAAGCCGAACAGCGCGCAGGCTGCGATCTGCACGAGGTCGTTGTGCACGTTGATGATGATGACGAGCGCGATCGCCTGGCTGACAAAGGACAGCGCCGAAGCAAGGCGCTGGTTGAGCTGGTCGATCACGAAGGAGAAGGAGACCCGGCCGACCACGGCCATCGCGGTCAGCAGCGCCATCGCCACCGTCGCGCGCTCGCGGCCGATCACCTGATCGAGATAGGCGATCAGATGCACGATGAAGCCGACCTGGGCGAACAGCACCAGCGCGAAGGCAACCGAGACCGAGAGGAAGCGGATGTCGCGCAGCGCATTGGCGCGCACCTGGGTCGCCGACGGCGCGTCGGCCGCGGCCGCCGTCACCGCATGCAGATGCACCGGCGGTCGCCCGACGAAGATCAGGATCACAGGCACCATCACCACGATCAGCAGCCCGGCTGCTGCGATCATCGCGCCGGAGAAACCGAACGTGCCGATGCCCGCCACCAGCAGCGGCACGCCGACGATGCCGCCGAAGCTGGCGCCGTTCAGCGCCAGGCTGATCGCCATGCCGCGCTTCTTGTCGAACCACAGGCCGAGCGTGTTGGTGATGATGCCGAGGCTGGTGCCGGCCCAGCCGAACGCCAGCAGCGCATCGGCGAGATAGAGCTGCCACGGCGCGCGCACCTCGCCGATCGCAACCGCCGCGATCGCCATCGCGAAGGTGCCCGCGATCAGGCAGCTGCGCGCACCGAACGCCTTGATCGCCTCACTGACGAAGGCCACCAGCGCGGCGCCGAACAGATAGAAGAAGGTGGTGCCCGACGAGATCAGCGACGCCGGCCAGCCGTGCAGCTTGTGCAGTTCGGCGACATAGACGCTCTGCCCGTAGAAGCCGAGGCCCCAGCCGAAGGTCGCAAGCAGGAAGCAGACGATGACGATACGCCAACCTTCGTAACCAAGCGAGGATTCGTCAGGTAGCGTGGGTGAGGATGCGTCCATTTCTTGCTCTTGCTTCTGACATCGTCATGACCGGATTCATCCGTTCTCACGATGTAAGGAGCCGTGCAAGCCGATCATTTCGAAGCTGATCGAAGTGTCAGCAATTGGCAGCAGTGGACTAGATGCTTGGGTCCGGGATTTCATCCACCGCGCGCAATTTCGCGCGCCGCTTGGCGAACGAGGCCAGCGACAGCACGACGAGGCCGAGCAGAACAGGCGGAAACACCACCATGTTGACGGCGTTCCAGCCGTAATGCGCGAGCAGCTGGCCCGACGAGAACGAGCCGATCGCCATCATGCCGAACACGAGGAAATCGTTGAACGCCTGCACCTTGTTGCGCTCCTGCGGCCGGTGCGTTTCCAGCACCAGCGCGGAGGCGCCGACGAACGCAAAATTCCAGCCGACGCCGAGCACGATCAGCGTGGCCCAGAAGTGCGGCGCCGTGATCCCCGACAGCCCGATCATCGCGGCCACCGCCTCCAGCACCAGCCCGAGCGCGACGATGGCGGGCGCGCCGAAGCGGGCGATCAGGGAGCCGGTGAAGAAGCTCGGGCCGTACATCGCCACGATGTGCCACTGGATGCCGAAATTGGAATCGCTGACCGACAGGCCGCACATCTTCATGGCGAGCGGCGCCGAGGTCATCACCAGGTTCATCATCGGATAGGCGATCACGCCGCACAGCGCGGCGGCAATGAAGCGCGGCTGTTTGGCGATCTCGAGCAAAGGGCGGCCGCCATGCAGATCCGCCGCCGCGGGTTTCGGCGCGTCGACGCCCGACAGCACCGCCATCGCCACCAGCGCGACCAGCGCCTGCATCACGAAGGAGAACGCGAACAGATAGGGCGGCCAGATGTCCATGGTCCATTGCACGAGCTGCGGCCCGAGCACGCCGGCGAACACGCCGCCGGCCATCACCCAGGACACCGCCTTGGGCCGGAACGCGACACTGGCGCCATCGGCCGCGGCAAAGCGATAGGACTGTGCGACGGCGCCGTAGAGCCCGCCGAGAAAGGTCGCGCCGCAAAACAGCCAGAACGATGAATGCAGAATCGCGAAGGCGCCGAGCGCGCCGGTGAGCGTGCCGCAGAAGGTGCCGACGATGAAGGCGACGCGCCGTCCATAGGCGCGCGAGATCGCGCCGGTCGGCAGCGTGCCGGCGGCAAGCCCGAGCACATACATCGAGAGCGGCACCGTCGCGAGCGAGATATCGGGCGCCAGCGACGCGCCGACGATCGAGCCAGTGGCGAAGATCACGGCCGAATTGGCCCCGGTCAGCGCCTGCGCCGCCGCAAGCCGCCACACATTGCCGCGCGCCCGCGCGTCGTCGCTCGCCTCATCCGCAGCTGTCACGTCGATCATCGGCATTCCCGCGCTGAAGCCCCGGCGGGAGCCCCCAAATCGCGCGCACTATGGAGAGCGGGTAGCGGCCGATCAACCGGCGCAAACGGACCAAGGCCATGCGGGAAGCGCACGAGGGATCGCGCCGCAGGCGATGGAAAGGCAGGCGCCCTTGTCAGCCCCGTCATCCTGAGGTGCGAGCATAGCGAGCCTCGAAGGATGCATGGCCACGAGCCGGGCCGCCGACCCTTCGAGGGCCGCTGAAGAAGCGGCCACCTCAGGGTGACGGTGATAGAGCTTGACGAGCGTCACTTACCGCGCAGGCTTCCTGCCCGTCCGCTTCTCGGCGCGCAGTGCGCCGGTCTTGTGCACCTTGGAGTGCGGCGCGATCGGGGCGCCGCGCGGGTAGCCGCCCGGCCATTCGAGCGCGAGCGAGCTCGCAAAGCCGAAGAAGCTCGAACGGCTCATGCCGAGCTCGGCGGCGCGTTTGTCGATCCGTGTGATCAGGCTTTTCGGCAGATAAACATTGACGCGCTCGGACGGATCGGGTGGATCGACGCCGACCATGAAGAAGGCGGCGACGTCGGAGCCCTTGGGCGGCACGATGCGCTCGATCGGCGTCGGCTCCGGCAGCGCGTTGCCCTGCTCTACCCAGCCGTCGACCGCCTGCGCCAGCGCGTGCTCGGCGCGCTCGATCGCCTCTTCCTGCGACTTGCCGCCGGCGACGCAGCCGGGGAAATCCGGGAACCACGCCCCGAACGCGCCGCGCGGCCCGCGCTCCAGCACGGCCGGATAAAGCCGTCTCTTCATTCTCGCCTCCGTCGTCGAGGTATGCTATTTCACACACTTCGGTGTGTCAAATGACACATTGAGAGGGAGCACCGCGATGGATCCCCAAGCCGAACTCCGCATTGTCCGCAGAGCCTATGCCAAGCAGATCCTGGCCGCCGCCAATATCGTCGATCCGCGCCTGACTGCAGCCTTCGCCGCCATTCCGCGCGAGGATTTCGTCGGCCCCGGGCCATGGATGATGCTGCGATGGTGGAGCGACTATGTGCCGACGCCCGACGCCGATCCGATCTATCTCTACACCAACGATCTGGTCGCCTTGCTGCCCGAGCGCCGTCTCAACAACGGCCAACCCTCGCTGCACGCCTACCTCATGCACCAGGCCGCGCCCGCCAGCGGCGAACACGTGGTGCATATCGGAACCGGCACCGGCTACTACACCGCCATCCTCGCGCATCTGGTCGGGCCGTCCGGCCGCGTCACCGGGATCGAATACGACGCGGAGCTTGCAGCACGCGCCAAGGCCAATCTTGCACCATATCCGAATGTCGAGATCATCGCGGGCGACGGCACGCTGATCGCCTTCGATTCGGCCGACGTGATCTACGTCAATGCCGGTTGCACCCGACCCGCCGCGCGATGGCTCGACGGCCTCGCCGACGGCGGCCGCCTGATCCTGCCGCTGACGTCGGATGAGGGATTCAAGGGCGGCGCGCCGGAGCAGGTGGCGCGATCCGGCGCCGTATTCCGGGTTCGGCGCGAGGCCGCAGGCTATCAAGCCGCCTGGATATCGCCGGTCACGATCATTCCCTGCGACGGCGGCCGCGACGAGGCGTCGGAAAAAGCCTTGGCCGAAGCCTTCGCCCGCGGCGGCTGGCAGAAGGTGACGCGGCTTTATCGTGACGCTGAGCTTCCCGACGAGCGCTGCTGGCTGCGCGGCGACGGGTGGTGTCTGGCTTACGACTGAGCCGCATCCTTCCGCACGAACATCAGGATCATGTTGTTGGCCGGCATCTCGAAAGTGCCTGCGAGCTTCAGTCCGACGCGCTCGGCAAGCGCCTCGACATCGGCGATGTCGCGCACGCCCCATTCGGCATCGCGTTCGCGCAGCGAGGTATCGAACACCGCGTTGCTGAGCGCGGTGT
This sequence comes from Bradyrhizobium sp. INPA03-11B, assembly GCF_040446015.1. Classification (NCBI taxonomy): domain Bacteria; kingdom Pseudomonadati; phylum Pseudomonadota; class Alphaproteobacteria; order Hyphomicrobiales; family Nitrobacteraceae; genus Bradyrhizobium; species Bradyrhizobium sp. INPA03-11B. Next base: position 19,490 of record NZ_JASGSR010000114.1, on the reverse strand, counting down.
GCTTGCCGCCGCGCTTGAACGGGCCGTAGAGGAACAGCCGGCCGTCGGTGCGCAGATGCCGCGCGGCGCCGGCGAACAGGCCCTCGGCGACGCGCCACGGCGCGATGTGGATCACATTGGCGCAGAAGATCGCGAGCAGTTTGTCCGGGCCTTTGCCGTCCGATGGCGCCGGCGACCAGGCCGGATCGGACAGATCGATCGGCTGCGGCGGCCGGATGTTGGCAAGGGCGGCGTGCGCGCGCCAAGCCTCGATGCTGCGCAGATGCGCGCCATGGAGGTCGCTCGGCCACCAGGTGATGTCGGGCGTCTGGCCGGCGAAATAGACCACATGCTGGCCGGTGCCGCTGCCGGCCTCCAGCACGTCGCCGGACCGGCCGGCGAGGTAATTCTTCAGGATCGCCCAGATCGGCTGGTGATTGCGGTGGAATGCCGCCGCATCGAGCCGCCCGTCCGCCTCGACCGGGCTGCCGTCCTTGCCGAACTCCACCACAAACTCCGCCACCGCGCTTCTCCTCAAGGTTCGGCCGCATCTCAACCGCACAACATGACAGGCGGAAGGCGCAGGAGATCACTCCCGTTCCGGACCACCACGCTTCCATTAACCCCGTCGCAACGCGCCTATTCTCCGTGTTGCCAGCCGATGGCCTTTGTGCTTTCCACTCTTTATATTGCGATGGGATCATCGAGATTGAAGCCCGGGAAACGTCCTTGATCGCCACTTTCTCCAAGCCAGCCTTCGTCCTGGCGCTGCTGGCGGGCGCCGCCATGGCCGCGCCCGCGCAGGCCCAATCCGCCGCCGAGGGACAAAAGCTCGCCTTCGACCGCGGCAAGGGCAATTGCCTGACCTGCCATATCATCAAGGGCGGCGACTTGCCCGGCACCATCGGCCCCGAATTGACCGGCCTGAAGGCGAAATACAGCCGCGACGAGCTGATCGCGATCGTGACCGACGAGACCAAGCGCAACCCGCAGACCGTGATGCCGCCGTTCGGCCGAAACCGGATTTTGAGCGAGAAGGAAATCAACGCGGTGGTGGACTTCCTGCAGACGCTGTGACGCGGCGACATCAGCTTGAGGAGATTTTTTCGATGAACATCACGACCAGCGAATTTCTCGCGAACCGACGCCTGGTGCTGAAGGGCGCGGGTGTCGCCGCGCTGATCGGCCTTGGCGTCATTCCGTTCGACGTGCCGCAGGCGCTCGCCGCCGCCAACGACAAATATCCGGAAGAGGCGTTCAAGCAGAAGAACGAGGCCGACGCGATCAAGGCGCTTTACGGCAAGACTGCCGAGCCCTCGGACAAGGTCAAGATGGACGCGCCGGAGATCGCCGAAAACGGCGCCGTGGTGCCGATCTCGGCCACCACGACGCTATCAGACGTCACCTCGATCTCGTTCCTGGTGAGCGAGAACCCGATCTCGCTGATCGCATCCTACAAGATTCCGGCCGGCACGCTGCCGTCCGTCGCCAACCGCATCAAGATGGCCAAGACCAGCAACGTCACCGTGATCGTCGAGGCCGGCGGCAAGCTCTACAGCGCCCAGAAGGAAATCAAGGTCACCGTCGGCGGCTGCGGCGGCTGAGTTCAATCAAGGGATAAAATCAGATGGCATCGAGCATTCGCGTGCGCGCCACCTCGAACGGCGACACCACCGAGGTGCAGGCGCTGATCCAGCATCCGATGGATTCCGGCTTCGTCAAGGACGCCAAGGGCGAGACTATTCCGCCGCATTTCATCCAGCAGCTCACCTTCGAGTATGACGGCAAGCCGGTGTTCGTCGCCGACTGGGGCGGCGGCGTGTCGAAGGACCCGTACGTCAAATTCGCCTTCAAGGGCGGCAAGAAGGGCGACGATCTGAAAGTCAGCTGGGTCGACAACAAGGGCGCGACCGACACCACCACGGCGAAGATTCAATGACACGGCGCCTCGCAATCCGGGCAGCAGTCACGACGTTATTCGGCGTGCTGGCGCTCGCACCGGCACGCGCGGCCGACAGCGTCGATCCCGCCGCCGACAAGGCCGCGTTCCAGAAATTCTTCACCACCAAATTCCCCAAGCTGAAGCTCGAGGATTTCGTCAACGGTCCCTATTCGATGAATGAGGACCTGCACAAGCAGTGGGAAGAGAAGGAGCAGTTTCCGCCCTACGAGTTCTCGCTCGAAGCCGGCAAGGAAATGTTCTCGACGCCGTTCAAGAACGGCAAGACCTATGCCGACTGCTTCCCGAACAAGGGCATCGGCATCCGCCAGAACTATCCCTATTTCGACGAGAAGGAAGGCAAGGTCGTCACCCTCGAGCTCGCGCTCAACCGCTGCCGCGAGGCCAATGGCGAGGCGCCGTTCTCCTATGTGAAGGACGACATGGCGGCGCTCACCGCCTATATGGCCTTCACCTCGCGCGGCAAGCCGATGGACATCAAGATCCCGAACGATCCGCGCGCGCTTCAGGCCTACCAGAAGGGCAAGGAGTATTTCTACACCCGCCGCGGCCAGCTCAATTTCTCCTGCGCCACCTGCCACATCCAGAGCCCGGGCGAGCGGATCCGCGCCGAGGTGCTGGCGCCGGCGCTCGGCATCCTGAACGCGATGCCGATCTACCGTTCGGAATGGAGCGGCATGGGCACGACCAGCCGCCGCTTCACCACCTGCAACAGCCAGATCCGTGGCGTGCCGCTCAATCCGCAGGACGACGAGTACCGCGACCTCGAATACTATTTGTCCTATGTCAGCAATGGCCTGCCGATTTCGGGGCCGGGAGCGCGGCCATGAGGGCTGCCATCAAAGCGATCTTCGCCGCGTCAGCGCTGCTGCTCGCAACTGCAGCCGGTGCCCTTGCGGCCTCCGAGGCCGACTACAAGGCGGCCTACGCCGCCGCTGAAGCCGCCAACAAGGAAGCCAGCTCCCTGCGCAATCAGTGGACCACCACAGCTTCGACGCTCGCCGCCGCAAAAAAGGCCGGTGAGGCTGGTGATTTCGACACCGCAGTCGCCCAGGCCAAGGAGGCCGAGGCGCTGGCAAAGGCATCGATCTTCCAGGCGACCAGCGAAAAGGAACGCTGGAAGGACATGGAAGTTCGTTAAAGGCGCGCAGGCCAGGGGCCGCGCGGAGTAAAGTAATGATCATCCGCCGCCGGGATTTCCTGAGAGCTTCGGCCGCCGCGACGCTTGTGGCCGGCCTGCCCCGCCTCGCGCGCAGCGCCGATACCGCCAGCGTCTACGACCTCGAACGCTTCGGCAACGCCCGCATCCTTCATCTGACCGACACCCATGCGCAGCTGAAGCCGGTGTTCTTCCGCGAACCCGGCGTCAATATCGGTGTCGGCGCGATGGCCGGCCAGCCGCCGCATCTGGTCGGCAAGGCGTTCCTCGACCGCTTCGGCATCCGGCCCGACAGCGCCGACGCCTATGCCTTCACCTGCGTCGAGTTCGAGAAGGCCGCCATCCGCTTCGGCAAGCTCGGCGGCTTTGCCCATCTGAAGACGCTGGTCGACAAGCTGCGCGCCGATGTCGGCGAGAAACGCTCGATCCTGCTCGACGGCGGCGACCTCTGGCAGGGCACCGGCCTTGCCAATGCGATGAACGGCGCCGACATGGTGGAGGCCGCCAATCTGCTCGGCGTCGAAGCGATGACCGGGCACTGGGAATTCACCTATGGCGAGCAGGTGCTGCGCGACAATCTCTCCCGCTTCAAGGGCGAGTTCCTGGCGCAGAACGTGTTCCTGACCGAGGAAGCCGCGTTCAACGACGCCAAGGCGTTCGATCCGGCCTCGGGGCGGGTGTTCAAGCCGTCCATCATCAAGGAGATCGGCGGCCATCGCGTCGCGATCATCGGCCAGGCCTTCCCCTATGTGCCGATCGCGCACCCCAAGCGCTTCACGCCGGACTGGAAGTTCGGCATCCGCGACGACGAGCTGCAAAAGCTGGTCGACGGCCACCGCAACAACGACAAGGTCGAGGCGGTGATCCTGCTGTCGCATAACGGCATGGATGTCGACCTCAAGCTCGCCAGCCGCGTCACCGGCATCGACGTCATCCTCGGCGGCCACACCCATGACGCGATCCCGATCCCGATCACGGTGACCAATGCCGGCGGCGTCACGCTGGTCACCAATGCCGGCTCCAACGGCAAGTTCATCGGCGTGCTCGATCTCGACCTCGCCAAGGGCAAGGTCGCCAATATCCGCTACCGCCTGCTGCCGGTTTTCGCCGAGCTCCTGAAGCCCGATCCCGCGATGCAGACGCTGATCGACAAGATGCGCGATCCGCATCTCGACGAATGGAGCGACAAGCTCGGCACCGCCGACCGACTGCTCTACCGCCGCGGTAATTTCTCGGGCACCGTCGACCAGCTGATCTGCGATGCGCTGCTGAACGAGCTCAACGCCGAGATCGCGCTGTCGCCGGGCTTCCGCTGGGGCCTCACCACGCTGGCCGGCCAGCCGCTGACCATGGAAGACGTGCTGTCGGAGACCGCGATTACCTATCCCGAGACCTACGTCGCGACCATGACCGGCAGCCAGATCAAGGACGTGCTGGAAGACGTCTGCGACAATCTGTTCAACGCCGATCCCTATTATCAGCAGGGCGGCGACATGGTTCGCGTCGGCGGCCTCGCCTACACCTGCTCGCCCGGCGAGAGCGTCGGCAAGCGCATCTCCGAGCTGAAGCTCGGCAACGGCAAGCATCTCGAGGTCGGCAAGCACTACAAGGTAGCGGGCTGGGCCTCGGTCAACCAGCAGAACGGCGCGCCGATCTGGGATGTCGTGGCCAGGCATCTGCGCGCCGGCCGGCCGCCGAACCGCAACGAGCCCGGCGTCACGCTGAAAGGCGTCGACGACAATTTGGGCATTGCGAGGCACGGATGACGCGGCGCGCGCTCATCGCGGCGTTCGGCCTTGCGGCGATCGCGCTGGCGACGCCGCTTGCCCGCGCCCAGCTGGCGCCGCTGCAGGACAAGCCGTTCGCCGAGCACAAGGTCGTGCTGCAGCTCTCCGACAACGACCCGAAGAAGCAGGGCCTCGTCCTCAGCGTCGCCAGCAATTTGATGAAGCACTACGACCCCGACAAGGTCGCGGTCGAGATCGTCGCCTTCGGCCCCGGCATCGACCTGCTCAGGCCCGACAATGCCAACCGCAAGCTGGTCGAGAGCCTGGTCGCGCAGGGCGCGCGGGTCGACGTCTGCCTCAACACCGTCGACACGATCGAGCGCGACACCGGCAAGCGGCCCGACTACATCGCCGCCGCCACGCCGGTGCAGGTCGGCGTCGCGCAGATCTTGCTGCTCACCGAGAACGGCTACACGCTGGTGAGGCCGTAACGCCCCCACCGTCATTGCGAGCGAAGCGAAGCAATCCATGCTTTGCCGCAGGGACAGAATGGATTGCTTCGTCGCTTCGCTCCTCGCAATGACGAGGAGACAGCGGAGCCTCTTCAAGTGTGCTTCCCAATGCTTCGCCGTCTCGCCGCCGCCGCACTGCTTTCGCTCGCCCTCGCAGCGAGCGCACTCGCCGGCGACAAGCCGCATCGCATCGCGATCCAGGTCGACCAGAACGACCCGCAGGTCATGAATCTCGCGCTCAACAACGCGACCAACGTGATCGAATACTACCGTGCGAAGAACGAGGACGTGGAAATCGACATCGTCACCTACGGTCCCGGCCTGCACATGCTGCGCAGCGACACCTCGCCGGTGCAGGACCGCATCAGGCGGCTCAAGGATTTCGTCTTCCCGGGCAAGATCCAGTTCTCCGCCTGCAACAATACCAGGCAGGGCATGGAGAAGGCCGAGGGCCACGCGATCCCCGTCGTACCCGACGCCACCATCGTACCGTCAGGTGTGGTGCATCTGATGGAGCTCCAGGAGCAGGGCTGGAGCTACGTGAGGCCGTAGGCGCTTTCCATGATCCGTCACCCCCGCGCAACGGCTTTGCCGTTGTCGCTGGAGGAGCGCGCAGCGCGTCTCGAAGGGTGCACGGCCGCGATTTCTCCGCGCCGCCATTCCCGTCGTCAAACAGCTGGGCCGTTCACCCTTCGAGACGGCTGCTACGCAGCCTCCTCAGGGTGACGGAGACAGGGGGTTTACGGGGATGGATTTGCTTTGAATGCACCCTATCTATGGAATAATATCCTCCCTGTGACTCGACCCGGAGAACAGGTAAGCCGTCATGATCTTTCGCCAGCTCTTCGACAGCGTGTCCGGCACCTACAGCTATCTGCTCGCGAGCCGCGCCGGCGGCGAGGCGCTGATCCTCGACCCAGTACTGGAGAAGGCCGACCGCTACTGCAAGCTGCTGCAGGAACTCGACCTCAGGCTGGTGAAAGCCGTCGATACCCACCTGCATGCCGATCACGTCACCGGCCTCGGCGAGCTGCGCGACCGCACCCAGTGCATCACCATCATGGGCGAGCAGAGCAAGGCCGACGTGGTGTCGATGCGCGTCTCCGACGGCGACAGAGTGACGATCGAGGGCCTTTGCCTCGAGGCGATGTACACGCCCGGCCACACCGACGATTCGTATAGCTACCTGATGGGCGACCGCGTCTTCACCGGCGATACGTTGTTGATCCGCGGCACCGGCCGCACTGATTTCCAGAACGGCAGCGCGCGGGCGCAGTACGATTCGATCTTCAACCGCCTGCTCAAGCTGCCCGAGGAAACCATGGTATTCCCCGCGCATGACTACAAGGGCGACACCGTCTCCACCATCGGCGAGGAGAAGCGCTACAATCCGCGGCTGCAGGTGAAATCGATCGACGACTATGTCGAGCTGATGAACAACCTCAACCTGCCGAATCCGAAGCTGATGGACGTCGTGGTGCCCGCCAATATGCATGTCGGCCTGCACCAGGACGAGCTCGCCAAGGAAGGCCTCGCGCTCAACGCGCGCGATGCCATCGCAAGCCTCGGCCGGCCCGATATCCTCCTGGTCGATTTGCGCGAGAGCGCTGAACGCGCCAAGCACGGCACGCTGGCCGGCGCCATGCACGCGCCCTATCCCCAGATTTGCGCTACCTTGCAGCCCGGCGGCATGCTGCGCGAAGTCGCCGCCGCGACCGGCCGCCGCGTGGTGTTCTTCTGCGCCTTCGGCGAGCGCTCCGCGATGGCGGTGGCCGCCGCGAAGAAGGCGGGGCTGGCGAACACCGCCCATATCGAAGGCGGCATCGACGCCTGGAAGAAGGCCGGCGGGCCCGTGGTGATGGGATAGTCTTGTAGCCCGGATGGAGCGCAGCGAAATCCGGGACAAGCCTATCCGCGGATCGAGCGGCCCCGGATTGCGCTTCGCTCCATCCGGGCTACGCAGTTTACCGCGTCACCCGCTGCAGCTCTTCCGTCAGCCGGTCCAGCGCATCCGCCAGCATCACGCCGCCGCACACCGTGAGCCGCTCCGGCAGCACGATGCGCTTGTTCTCCGGATAGAAGCGCTCCAGCGCCGGATGCAGCAGGAAAGCGCGGCCTTCATCCTCGGCGCGATCGCCGGCCTCCGACACCAGGATGAAATCCGGCCGCAGCTTCACGATCGCCTCCAGCGAGGCAAACCCGCCTGCGCCGAGGCCGAGCTCGCCGGCCGCATTGGTCAGGCCAGTTGCCGCCATTAGCGAGCTGATGAGGCTGCTGTCACCGGAAACAAAGCCGCGGCGCTCCACCGGCAGCACGCGATAGTGATGACCATCAGCCACCGCCCGTGCACGCGCGATCGCCGCATCAAGGCGAGCGATCTCAGCCCGCGCCCGATCCGGATGCTGCACCACATCGCCCATCGCGCGGATCTGGTCCCTCACCTCGTCCAGCGTGCGCGGCACGGTGAATTCGACCAGATGCAGCCCGTGGGCCTTCAGCAGATCGCGCGTCGCGCGCTTGTCGAACAGGCTGACCACGACGAGATCGGGCTTGAGCACCAGCACATCCTCGGCCTCGCCCGACAGGCGCGGATAGTTTCGCGCCTGCTCGGCCGCCCAGGATTGCCAGGCGTCGCGAGAAAAGCGGCTGAGGCCGAGGATCTGGTCCGGGTCGGCCAGCGACAGCACCAGCTGGTCGCTGCAGACATTCATCGAGACGATGCGCGGCCCGGCTGCAGAGGCGGCACCACACGACATCGCCCACGTCAGAAACGAGAACGCCAGAACAAGGTGAAACGAAGCGAGATGCCGGCCGCGTCGGAACTGCGCCCCCTCTCCCGCTTGCGGGGGAGGGTTGGGGTGGGGGTCGCGCCGCAATGAACACCCTTCGAGTGGAGACAGCCCCCACCCGCCGCGCTCTTCGCGCGCAGCGACCTCCCCCGCATGCGGGAGAGGTGCAGCGAGTTCGTGGCAACGCTTCATCATCAAACGTCCGCCCATGGCACGATGACGGCTTCGCGCTGGAATTCGGCGCGGTAGGCGCTGACCCGGAACACACTAGCCAGAACGCTCTCCGACAGCGCCTCCTGCGGCGCGCCCTGCGCCGCCAGCTGTCCCTCCGACAGCACCAGCACATGATCGGCAAAGCGCGCGGCGAGCCCGAGATCGTGGGTCACTACGATGACCAGCACCCCGGTGTCGGCGACATTACGCAGCTTCTGCATCACGTCGATCTGGTGGCGCGGATCGAGCGAGGCGGTCGGCTCATCGGCGAGTATCACCGGCGCCTCGACTGCGAGCACCCGGGCCAATGCGACGCGGCTGCGCTCGCCGCCGGACAGCTCGGTGACGCGGCGATCGCTGAACGCCTCAACATCGACCGCCTGCATCGCCCGCAGCACCGCCTCGACATCCCTCGGTGACAGCCGCGCCGGGTCGGTCGCGCCATGCGGATAGCGGCCGAGCGCGACGATATCGCGCGCCGGCAGCGGCCAGTGCACCATGTGGCCCTGCGGCAGATAGGCGAAACGTTTCGCCCGCTCGCGCAGCGGCAGCGATGCCAGCGCATCGCCGCCGATCCGGATCGCGCCGTCGGATGGAATCAGCCCGGCCAGCGCACGCAGCAGCGTGGTCTTGCCGGCGCCGTTCGGACCGACCAGCGCGACCAGATGGCCCGCAGCGAGTGACAGCGAGATCTCGTGCAGCACCTTGCGGTTGCCGAGCGACGCGCTGAGGCCGGTGGCGGTGAGCAGCGTCATGCCACGCCTCCGCCGAGCGCGCGGCGTTCGCGCATGATGAGGTAGAGGAAGAACGGCACGCCGATGATCGAGGTCAGCACGCCGACCTTGATGTCCGAGGTCGAGGGGATGATGCGCACCGCGATATCGGCGGCGAGCAGCAGCGCCGCACCGGTGAGCGCGCTCGGCACCAATAGCCGCGCCGGATCGTGACCGATCACCGGACGCATCAGGTGCGGCGCGACGAGGCCGATGAAGCCGATCGTGCCGGTGACGGCGACCGCACCGCCGACGCCGAGCGCAACGCCGGTGATCACGAGGAGCCGCAGCCGGGCGACATCGACACCGAGGCTCTGTGCAGCCTCCTCGCCGAGCGTCAGCGCGCGGAAGGCGCTGGCCTGGCTCAGCAGGATGGCACCGCCCGCAATGATGAAGGGCAACGCCAGCGCCACGTGCTGAAAGCTGCGGTCCTCCAGCGAGCCGAGCAGCCAGAACGCGATCTCCAGCACCACGAAGGGATTGCTCGAGAGGTTCATCACCAGCGCGGTCGCGGCGCCCGCAAAGCTCGAGATCGCAAGCCCCGCGAGGATCAGGATCAGCAGCCCGGCATTGCGGCCGGCAATCGCGAGCAGCGCGAACACCGAGCCGAATGCGGCGATGATCGCCACCACCGGCAGCACGTAGGAGCGCACATCGGCGAGGCCCAGCGCGATCACCAGCACCGCGCCGAATGCCGCCGATTGCGGCGCGCCGAACAGCGACGGCGAGGCCAGCGGATTGCGCAGCAGGCCCTGCAGCGCCGCGCCCGATAGCCCGAGAATGCCGCCGATCGCGAACGCCAGAATGGTGCGCGGCAGGCGGATCTCGCGCACGATCACCTGCGCGACGTCGCTGCCGCCGCCGAACAGCGCCTCGATCACCGCAAGCGTCGACAGCCGCACCGGCCCGATGCCGAGCGAGAGCACCAGCAGCAGGACCACGAGCGCGAGCAGCGCCGCGGTAGCGCTCCACCGGCGCCGCGCCGCGACCTGGGCCGCCAAGGCAAAATCCTGCACGCTCATTGGATCCATGCTCTTACAGCGATCAGCAGACAAGCGATACTCGGCAAAAGCCGTGGCCGGCGCGATAGTCTGAGCTACCGGCGCGGCGGGTGTGACGCGCCGCGCCTCCTCTCACATTACATGCGCGCGCAAACTGGAGTAGTGTTGCGGCAGATGATTTGACCCGCGCAGGGGAAACGCATGGCCAAGGCCGGAAAGAAGAGCAAGAGCGGCGCCGGGAGCAGCGACAAGTCCGACGACAAGTCGAAAAAGCCTCCGCCGCCCGCAGCATCGCAGGACGACGATTATTACGAGGATGGCGACATCGCCACGCCGAAGCTCGATCGCTACGGCAATGATGACGAGCCGTTGTAGGGGTTGACCAATATCCATCCCCCGTCGTCCCGGCGAAAGCCGGGACCCATACTCCGCGGCGGATGTTGTGAATGGGATTCGTCATTCCGCCATCGCTCACCAATGACCATTCGTGGTTATGGGTCCCGGCTTTCGCCGGGACGACGCGGGGATGGAGTTAGCCGAAATCCTCCCCCTCGATCTTCTCGATACTCCCGCGATCGAGCAGATGCGCGCCGAAGCCGCCGCGGGCCAGCGATGCGGCGATCGGCGGCGAGGCCAGCAGCAGCGCGGCCGTCATCCCAAGCGGCACTGCGCTGAGCCAATCGAGCCGGAGCGGCGTCAATTCCTCGGCGCTGCCCCGATAGAGCCCTTCGCCCGCGGCGATGCGGCCGCATTCCCGGATCAGGTCGCGCCGCGTGCCGTCGCGCGATGCGCTGCCGAGCAGCGCCTGCATGGCGAGATGCGTTCGCACGCCGGCGCGGCTCTCGGCCAGCGGCGCCGGCGTCTCGCCGAGCGAGACGCGCAGCAAGAGATCGACCAGATCGGTGCCGGACTGATACGCATTCATCGGCTCGACCAGCCGCGGATTGCAGTCGATCAACAGCGGCGTCACACTGTCGAGCGGCATGATGACATCGACCGAGAGCGCGCCGTGCCAGCCGAGATGCGCACCGATCCTCTCGAGCGCGGCGCGGATCGCCGGCCGGCTCACGCTCTCCTTGATCGCCTCGCCGCCACCGACGCCGGCCGCGATCTGCCGGTAGGCGTGGAAGCCGACCAGCGTGCCGCGACAAAACACCGACTGCGCCTTCTCGACCGTGCCGGTGATGAGATCCTGCACCAGCACCTCGCCGGCAAGATCGCCGGAGGATTCGAGATCGTAGAGCGCACGGTTGAGATCGCCGGCATCACGCACGAACCAGACGCCGCGGCTCGCGGTCCCGACCGAGGTCTTGACCACGGATGGAAAACGCAGGCCGTCGCGCAGCTCCTCGGCCGAGCGCACGATCCGGGTCGGCGGCTGCGGCAAGCCGAGCTTGTCGAGCAGCCGGCTGAAGCCGGCCTTGCTGTGCACTTCGCGATAGCCCGCGAAGTCCGGCAAGGCGAGACCGGTACGAGACGTCAGCCGCGCCGCGACACGGGCAAACAGGAAGCCCTGCTCATGGGTCGGCAGCAGCACATCGAAATGCCGCGACGTCAGCAGGCGCTCGACGAAGCCGAGGTATCCGGCCGGATCCGATCGCAGCGGCGGGCAATGGTGATATTTGCGGACAAAGCGGGAGTAGCGCGCCAGGCACCAGCGCGAGGGGTCGCAGACCTCGATGTGATGGCCGGCCAGTCCCAGGATCGTGATCGCCTCGCGGCCGGAGGTGCTGGAGCCCTCCGACACCAGCACGCGGAGCGGCTTTTTGGCGTCGATCATGGCCGATCATCACCGCGCGGCCGCACTTTGTCGCCGCCTTTAATGCCGCATGTGTCGATCCGGCACGCCCGCGCCGGGGGCAGCCATGCGCCTGCGTTCATGGACAATTAGCGGCCAGCCTCTATTTTCGGCCCGCCCTGCCGGGCTTTGCTTCTTATTTGACGCGTTTTCTTCACGCGAACCGGTGCCCACTTCGCTCGAAAACGCTATGGAATAGGGTTGTATCAGCAATGGTCGATATTCTGGCCGCACCGCAGCAAGCGAAAGCCGACAGCGCGCTGCGCACGCTGACCGGGATTTCGGTCGCTCATTGGGTCAGCCATTTCCATATCTTCGTGCTGCCGATGCTGTTCCCGTTCCTGAAGCAGCAGCTCGGCGTCGGCTATGTCGAACTCGGATTCGCGCTGACGGTGTTTGCGGTGGTCTCGGGCCTGACCCAGGCGCCGATCGGCTACCTCGCCGACCATATCGGCGCGCGCAAGATCCTGCTGGTCGGGCTGACCGTCGGCGGCTGCGCGCTGATCGGGCTCGGCCTGCATCTGAGCTATACCTCGCTGATCGTCTGCGCCGTGCTGCTCGGCCTCGCCAACAGCGTCTATCATCCGGCCGACTACGCCATCCTCTCGGCCCATATGAACGAGGCGCGGATGGGCCGCGCCTTCTCGATCCACACCTTTGCCGGCTTCCTCGGTGGCGCGGTGGCGCCTGCGATCATGGCGGCGCTCGTCGCCTCGATCGGCGGCCTCGGCGCGCTGATCGTGGCCGGCGCGATCGGCCCGCTGGTGGCGCTGTTCCTGATCGTGCTCGGCATTCCCGATGCCGGCGCCAACAAGAACAAGCCGAAGGACGATGCGGCGCCGAAGGCCAGCGTGATCACGCCGGCGCTCATGGTGCTGACCGCGTTCTTCACGCTGCTCAGCCTGTCGACCTCGGGCATCAACAATTTCGGCGTGGTCGCGCTGATGGGCGGTTACGGCGCATCGTTCTCGACCGCCAATATCGCGCTGACCGCGTTCCTCGGCGCCAGCGCCGCGGGCGTGCTCGCCGGCGGCTATCTCGCCGACTGGACCCACCGCCACAGCCAGCTCGCCGCGGCCTGCTTCGCGGTCAATGCCGTGCTGGTGCTGCTGATTGCGCTGATGGACCTGCCGCCGGTGGTGCTCACGCTCGCGATGGGGCTCGCCGGATTCCTCGGCGGCGTGATCGCGCCGTCGCGCGACATGATGGTGCGCAACGCCGCGCCTCCCGGCGCCGCCGGCCGCGCCTTCGGCATCGTCTCCACCGGCTTCAACTTCGGCGGCATCGTCAGCCCGCTGCTGTTCGGCTGGATCATGGACCAGCACATGCCGCACTGGGTGTTCGGCGCCTCGGTGGTGTTCATGGTGCTGACCGTGCTGCTGGCGCTGGTCACCGAGCGCAAGCCGCGGGCATCCGAGCTTACGATCCAGGCGCAGCCCCGTTAGGACTCACCGGCCCCAGAATACGGGCGTCGTCTTGAACCGCCGCCAACTCTTGCGCAGCGTTTTCGCCACCGCGATCTGATCGCGGGCCAGCCAGCCGGCCATCGCGCCGATGCCGAGATGCAGCGCAGGCTGGTCGTCCTGCGCGATGGTGTGGAGCAGCACGCGCGTGCTGCCAATGTCGCACACCCGCCCGAGGCTGTTCTGCAGCCTGGCGAGCCGCTTCACGTAGCGCTTCGCCGGCGCGTGGGCGGCGTAAAGCGGCAGGAAGAACTCCGCGGCATAGCGCAACTTCTTGAGGTTGATCCTCAGATTGTGCTGCGCAGCAATATCGAGCCGCCGGAAGCGCGCGCCGCGCTTCAACGTCTTGCGATGCAGCCGTTGCAGAATTCGATCGGCAAGCACCGGCATCGGTTGCGACAGGATCGCCAGCGCTTCGCTGTCGATCTCGTTGCGCCAGCTGCGCCGCTCCACCAGCTGCCCCAGCGAGAGCAGGAAGCGGCTGCAACGGGGATCGGCCAGGACGCCATGCAAGGCGCCGTAGCTCGACTTCTGACGCTGTTCGACCGCCTGGCGGAGGCCATCGAGATCGATATCCGGAACCGCCTTGACCAGGCGGGTGATCGTCGTTTCGGCGAACACGTCCCAATCCCGGGCCTTGCCGAGTTGCCGCATCAGCCATCTTGCTTCGGCATTGACCGTCAGGAATGCCGGCGATGGAATGTCGCGCCGGAACAGCGCACAGATCGTCCGCAAGCGCCGCAAGGCCACGCGCATCTGGTGCACGCCTTCAGGGTCGGTCCCCTGCTCGGCCACCGCGTGATTCTTCAGGAGATGATGCCAGCAGGAGCCCACCAGCAGTGCGATGACGTCGTCGACCGCAAGCTCCGCGGTAATGCCCGACAACTCGGCCTTCACTGCGGATGGCGCGACATCGAACGCCAGCGCATAGCCGCGTTCCGCCTTGCTTCGCGTGCCGATCTGCAGCGGCGCCGCGTCGAGCAACTGCGTTCCGAGATCGAACAGGACGCCGGCATGGCCGCTCTTCAGTTCGATCTCGATTTCCGACAGCACCTCCTGGCGCGAAGCGGCCTCGATCGTCCCCTCGTCGAATACGACTTCAACCGACGCATCGGGCAGATCGAGCTGTCGGGCGTGCCGGCGCACCTTCGTTTCGAAAACCGGCACCAGCGCATCGTTGCTCAGCCCCGCAACGGGATCGCCGACCTCGTCGGCGGGGAATAGCGTAAGATCAGGGGTCATGCCCGCAACGGGCATCTCCCATTGGCGGCGCATCAAAGGCTGCGCGGCATTGGGGGGAAGCTTCAGCGTCTGGATGAAGGTCTTGCCGCTGTGGCGGACGCGCAACGACATGCCATGCTGAAACAGCAAGCGCTCGGCTGTGTCGTAGTACACCGTTTCCAGCCGGTGAAATGCGCCGCGATTGCGCGCATGCTGCACGATGCACGGCGCCTCGCGCAGCTTCTCGAGGCTTCCTTGCGGCGCAAGTAGCTTGAGTTCGACTTCCGCCTGATCGCCATGCCCGACAGCAATGGCATTGCCCGCATCGATCACGACCGGCTGCCGCTCATGTAATGGTAACGCCCCCAACATGGTGTATGAAGGTTTCATGACAATGACAAGGCATATTCCCGTATTACACCGTGCATTAGCCGCAAATTGTATCGAGATTAACACGATCAAGTTGCATTTGACCGCGCACCGCTAGCCGAGGGCGAGGACGCCCCATTCCGCGCGAAGCGTCGTACACGACGCGTTCATTCCGATCGTCGCGACAGGACCTGCTTCAACAGCGGCTCGATCCGCGACAGCTCATCGAGATGCACCGCAGACAGTTCGGCGAGATGATCGGTCGCAAGGCGAGTTAGTTTCAGCAGCGCCCGTCGCTGGTCGGCGGGATCGAGCACGCGCGCGACCAGCCCGGCCTCGGCGAGGCGATCGACCAGCTCGACCGTGGTGTGGTGGCGAAGCCGCAGCCGCTCGGCGAGGTCGCCGATCGTGACCGGGCCACCGCCCGGATAGCCCCGAATCGCCAGCAAGGCCTGATGCTGCCGCGGCGTCAGGCCCGCGGCCTTCGCGGCGTCCTGGCTGAATTCCAGAAATCGGCGGATCAGATAGCGGCGACAGCGCCTCGTAATCGGCCTGGCTGGGAACCCGTTTCCGGGCCTTGTTCGGGGTCTTGATCGGGGATTTGGCCGGCGATTTCGGGGCTCTCTTCATCGCTGCCATTCGATCCCTCCCGCTTGTAATTATATCGCAATACGATATGACGCGCGCATCCACTTCACACGCGAGCCTTACGCCACCGATGAGCGTCATTTCCACCAAATCGAGCGCCGCTGCCAAGACCAACGCCAAGACCAGTACCAAGATCGGCGACAAGGCGAGCCACCTCTTGAGCGACTTCACCACCGATCCGCGCGTCGTGGTGATCTCGGCGATCGCCGTGTTCGTCTCCGCCGCCGGCGTGCTGGCCGGCGCAGGCCTGCTGGAGTTGATCAAGCTTGCCACCAACATCGCATATTTCGGCAAGTTCAGTTTCGCCGACCTGAAATTGCAGAACTCGCCGCTCGGCCTCTGGACCGTGCTGGTGCCGGTCGCCGGCTCGCTGATCATCGGCCTGATGGCGCGTTTCGGCAGCGAAAAGATCCGCGGGCACGGCATTCCCGAAGCCATCGAAGCCATCCTGCTCGGTCGTTCGCGGCTCGACCCCAAGGTGGCGATCCTCAAGCCGCTGTCGTCGGCGATTTCGATCGGCACCGGCGGTCCGTTCGGTGCCGAGGGCCCGATCATCATGACCGGCGGCGCGATCGGCTCGCTGATTGCGCAGATGCTCCCGGTGACGGACAACGAGCGCAAGACCCTGCTGGTGGCCGGCGCCGCTGCCGGCATGACCACCGTGTTCGGAACGCCGATCGCGGCAATCATGCTCGCGGTTGAACTCCTGCTGTTCGAATGGACGCCGCGCAGCTTCATTCCCGTCACCGTCGCCGCCGTGGTGGCGGCGGTCGGGCGCACCTTCCTGCACATGCCGGCGCCGCTGTTTCCGTTCACGGGCAGTGTCGACATCTCGGTGCTGCAGCTCGGCGCCTGGATGCTGATCGGAATCCTCTCCGGGCTGCTGTCGGGCGTGCTCACCCAGCTGGTTTATGGATTCGAGGACCTGTTTCTGAAGCTGCCGATCCACTGGATGTGGTGGCCGCTGATCGGTGGTCTGGTCGTCGGCCTTGGCGGCCTGATCGAGCCGCAGGCGCTCGGCGTCGGCTATGACAACCTTGCCTCGATGCTGAGCGGCGACGTAGTGCTGAAGGCCGCGCTGCTGCTGCTCGTGGTGAAGGCCGTGATCTGGTCGGTCGCGCTCGGCTCCGGGACGTCGGGCGGTGTGCTGGCGCCGCTGCTGATCATGGGCGGCGCGATGGGAACGGCGCTGAGCGGCTATTTGCCGGCCGCGAGCCCCGGCTTCTGGGCACTGCTGGCGATGGCGGCAACGATGGGCGGCACGATGCGCTCGCCTTTGACCGCGACCTTCTTCGCGGTCGAGCTCACCGGCAACACCCACGTGCTGCTGCCGCTGATCGCAGCCTGCTGCAGCGCGCATGGCGTCACGGTGCTGCTGATGCGGCGCTCGATCCTGACCGAGAAGGTGGCGCGGCGCGGCCATCATCTGGTGCGCGAGTATCGTGTCGATCCCTTCGCGCTGACGCGCGTGCGCGACGTCATGACCAAGGCGGTCGAGACCGTCGCCGACACCATGACGCTGCACGGCGCGGCCGCCTTCCTGACCAACCCGAAGACCGGTCATCCGAGCTTCCCCGTCGTCGACGCCAATCATCACGTGCTCGGGGTGATCGATCCGCCCTCCGTGTTGCGCTGGCGCCGCGCTGGCAAGCATCGCACCGCGACGCTCAAGCAGCTGCTGGCGGGGAGCAAGATCACCGTCGCCTATCCCGACGAATATCTCGACCGGCTCGCCGACCGCCTGATGCAGGTCAACGTCTCGCATCTGCCCGTGATCTCGCGCGAGGACCAGCGCCTGGTCGGCTATATCGGCTGGAAGGACCTGATGCGCGTGCGCGCCAGGTTGCAGGCCGAGGAGACCCAGAAGACGGCATTCTTCGGCGCACGATAGACAGCGATGGCTTGCCTGGCGGAACAAATTTCCGCCGGGCGGCAACGCCAGAGCGCGAAGAACTGCCAGCGCATCCCAGAGCTTCATCGACGATGGTTGACAGCATCAAGGGCTAACCCATGATGCCGCATAACCAAGAACAGCCTCGGGATGAAATGCCATGACCTCAACCCCAGACCTCGTGATCCGCGGCGGCACCATCGCCGATGGCAAGGGCGGCGATCTCTATGAAGCCGATGTCGCTATCTCAGGCGGCAAGATCACCGAGGTCGGCAAGGTCGCCGCAAAAGGCAAGGAAGAGATCGACGCCCGCGGCAAGCTCGTCGCGCCGGGCTTCGTCGACGTCCACACCCATTACGACGGTCAGGTGACCTGGAGCCAGGACATCACGCCGTCGTCGCAGAACGGCGTCACCACGGCGATCATGGGCAATTGCGGCGTCGGCTTCGCGCCCTGCCGGCCGAGCGACCACAACCGCCTGATCCAGCTGATGGAGGGCGTCGAGGACATTCCGGAGCCGGTGCTCTCCGCCGGCATTCCCTGGGCGTGGGAGAGCTTCCCCGACTACATGGAGTGGCTCTCGAAGCGGAGCTTCGACGTGGATATCGGCGCGCAGCTGCCGCATGCGGCGCTGCGGGTCTATGTGATGGGCGAACGCGGCGCGCGCCGCGATCCCGCAACGCCGGAAGACAACAAGGCGATGGCGGCGCTCGCCGGCGACGCGGTGCGATCCGGCGCGCTGGGTTTCTCGACCTCACGCACGCTCAATCACCGCACCTCGACCGGCGACTACACGCCGACGCTGAAAGCGGGCGAGGATGAACTGACCGCAATCGCCGGCGCGATGCACGGCGTCGGCCGCAGCGTGCTGCAATTCGTGCTCGACCAGAGCACCGTGCATGAAGATCTGCCGATGATGCTGCGGGTCGCCGAGAACACCAAATGCCCGATCTCGTTCTCGGTCGCCCAGGCCGACAAGGCGCCGCGGCGCTGGCGGCAGACCATGGACACCATCAATGAAGCCGCCGCGCGCGGCCTGTCGATCACGACCCAGATCGCAGCGCGCCCAGTCGGGCTGCTGCTCGGGCTCGAATTGTCGCGCAACCCGTTCCAGACCCATCCGAGCTATCGCGAGATCGCGAAGCTGCCGCTGGCCGAGCGGCTGGCGCATCTGCGCCGGCCCGAGGTGCGCGCCGCGATCCTGAGCGAAAGCGCGACGGCGACCGACGATCCGCTGTTCTTCCGGCCGAACTACGACAAGATGTATCTGCTCGGTAATCCGCCGGACTATGAGCAACCGCCGGAGAACGCGCTGGGCCCGCAGGCGCGCCGCCAGGGCCGGCAGCCGGAAGAGCTCGCCTATGACGCGATGCTGACCGACGAGGGTCGCGGCATGCTCTATGTGCCGTTCCTGAACTATGCCGACGGCAATCTCGACGCCGTGCACGAGATGCTGCGCGAACCGAGCGCCGTGCCGGGCCTGTCCGACGGCGGCGCGCATTGCGGCATCATCTGCGACGCAAGCTTCCCGACCTATCTCCTGACGCACTGGACGCGCGACCGCAGCCGCGGCGAGAAGCTGTCGATCCCGTTCGTGATCGCGGCGCAGTCGCGCAAGACCGCGCTGTCGGTTGGACTGACCGATCGCGGCCTGATCGCGCCGGGCTTCAAGGCCGACGTCAACGTGATCGACTACGACCGGCTGCATCTGCATCCGCCGAAGGTGCATTACGACCTCCCCGTCGGCGGCCGCCGCCTCTTGCAGCAGGTCGACGGCTACGACGCCACCATCGTCTCCGGCGTGGTGACGCAGCGCCACGGCAACGCCACCGGCGCGCGCCCCGGCAGGCTCGTCCGCGGCGCACAGGGCTTGAATTGAGATAGGCGCAGCAATCCATCCTCCCCTGGAGGGGCAGGGGAATCGCATGTTGGCTTCGGCAAGTAGTTGCCAAATCGACAGAAAGGGATTCTGAAGGTGGCTCCTGAT
>NZ_JASGSR010000113.1:0-25502 GCF_040446015.1 Bradyrhizobium sp. INPA03-11B | reverse complement strand
CACCTATACTACCCCCGGCGACACCGTTACCAGCGACTCTTGCAACCGCGCGGGGAACATGTTGGATGATTTCATTGGTTAATTCGCCGCCCGAGTCGCCTCCATGCCCAGCCTGTTCCGCTTCCTGACGGTCGTCGCCGTGATTTTCGGGATCGGCTACGGCATCGTCTTCGCGCTGGCTAATTTCGTGCACCCGAAGCCCCGGGAAATGACCGTGACCATCCCGCCGGATAAGTTCCTCAAGAAATAGCCGCTATGATTCTGGCATGCCCGTAGCAGCCAAGATCCCCGCCAAGTCTCCCACCAAGTCCTCCGACGCCAAGCTGACCGCGTTGTTCCTCGACATGCTCGCCGCGGAACAGGGCGCAGGCGTCAACACGCTCGACGCCTACCGGCGCGACCTGACCGATTTTTCCGACTACCTCACCCATGCCGGTGCCGACTTCACCAGCGCCGACACCGAGGCGCTGCGCGGCTATCTCGCCGACCTGGACACGCGCGGTTTCAAGTCGACCAGCGTGGCGCGGCGGCTCTCGGCGATGCGGCATCTCTACCGTTTCCTGCTCAACGAGCGGGTTCGCAGCGACGATCCGGCCGCGATCCTGTCCGGCCCGAAGCGCGGCCGCGGCCTGCCCAAGGTGCTGTCGATCCAGGACGTCGATCGCATGCTGACCCGCGCCAAGGAGCTCACCCAGACCGACGTCTCGCCGGCGCAGCGGCTGCGCGCGCTGCGGCTCTATTGCCTGCTCGAGGTGCTCTACGCCACTGGCTTGCGCGTCTCCGAGCTGGTGTCGCTGCCGGTCGCCGCGGCGCGGCGCGATGCGCGGATGATCGTGGTGTGCGGCAAGGGCAACAAGGAACGGCTGGTGCCGCTGAACGACGCCTCGCGCCAGGCGATGGCGGATTACCTTGCGGCGCTGGAGGTGATGACGCCGAAGGCGAAGAAGGCCGCGCCATCGAAATGGCTGTTTCCCTCCTCCGGCGAGAGCGGCCATCTGACCCGGCAGCATTTTGCCCGTGACCTGAAGGAGCTCGCGAGCGCCTCCGGCCTCGCGCCGCGGCTGGTCTCCCCGCACGTGCTGCGCCACGCCTTCGCCAGCCATCTGCTGCACAACGGCGCGGACCTGCGCATCGTGCAGACCCTGCTGGGCCACACCGACATCTCGACCACCCAGATCTACACCCATGTGGTCGAGGAGCGGCTGAAGAGCCTGGTCCGCGACCTGCATCCACTGGCGGAGAAGTAAGTCCGGCGCCCGCCGGACATCGATACCTTCACCTGATCCGCCTTGACTTCCGCACCATCTCCGCAGAAAGAGCGTCACCTGCCTGCGATCCCGAAGCGTGCATTCCGCCCGAATGCGCGTTAACCGATTGAAGTTACGAAACTTCTCTTGCCACCGCCAAAACCGCTTCGCCCCTCGCACCGTTCCTCCCTATATTGAGTTGATGCCCGATCCGATGCGCAGCTATCTCGACTTCGAAAAACCCGTCGCCGAGCTTGAATCCAAGATCGACGAGTTGCGTGCGCTTGCCGCGAGCGGCAGCGACATCGGCGACGAGGTCGCGCGGATCGAGGACAAGGCGGCGCAGGCGCTCACCGACCTCTATGCCAATCTGACGCCGTGGCAGAAGACGCTGGTGGCGCGGCATCCGCAGCGGCCGCACTTCACCGATTTCATCGGCGGCCTGATCACCGAATTCACGCCGATGGCCGGCGACCGCAAATTCGCCGACGACGAGGCGCTGATCGGCGGCTTCGGCCGCTTCCGCGGCGAGAGCATCTGCGTGGTCGGCCAGGAGAAAGGCGCCACCACCGACAGCCGCATCAAGCACAATTTCGGCATGGCGCGCCCCGAAGGCTATCGCAAGGCGGTGCGCCTGATGGAGATGGCCGACCGCTTCGGCATTCCGGTGCTGTCGATCGTCGATTCGGCCGGTGCCTATCCCGGCATCGGCGCCGAGGAGCGCGGCCAGGCCGAGGCGATCGCGCGCTCGACCGACGCCTGCCTGTCGCTCGGCGTGCCCAATGTCGCGATCGTCACCGGCGAAGGCATGTCGGGCGGCGCCATCGCCATCACCACCGCCAACCGCGTGCTGATGATGGAGCACGCGATCTACAGCGTGATCTCGCCGGAAGCGGCGTCCTCGATCCTGTGGCGCGACGGCACCAAGGCGCAGGAAGCCGCCAACAGCATGAAGATCACCGCGCAGGACATGCTGCGCTTCGGCGTGATCGACCAGATCCTCAAGGAGCCCTCCGGCGGCGCGCATCGCGACCCCGCCGCGATGATCGCAACCACGGGCGATGCCATCGCCCAGGCGCTCAACGACCTACGAAATCTTGATCCGGACGCGATTCGCAAACAGCGGCGCCAGAAGTTCCTCGATATCGGCCGCAAGCTGGCCTGACCCGTCTAAATAGCCCGATTTTTCGACCAAATCGGCCGATTTTGCCGTAATTGAGCCCCGAGCGGGGTCTTTAACGTTCCTTGAACCATGCTTGCTACCGTGAAGGCTGTCAGCCCCGGTTCAGGTTGCGAGCAGGGGTGGTCGAAGGCTAATATTTTACACAATGGCTTCAGGGCATATTCGCCGTGTTGGGGTCGCGAAAATCGCCCGGTGGGTGTGGAGCTCGGACTTGACTCATCGCACGCTCGTACGCGCGCTTCTGACTTCGGCGGTGCTCGCCGCAGGCGTCATGCTCGCCGGTTGTGACAGCGACCAGATCTCGCTCGCCCAGAACGCCAAGGCCAACCAGCCGGTCCCGCCAAAGCTCGTCGCCGCCATGGCCGAGAAGGACATGGACCTGCAGTCGCCGATCCTGGTGCGCCTGTTCAAGCAGGAGGCCGAGCTCGAGGTCTGGAAGCAGACCCGCTCCGGCCAGTTCGCGCTGCTCAAGACCTATCCGATCTGCCGCTGGTCGGGCGATCTCGGCCCGAAGGTCCGCGAAGGCGACCGCCAGGCGCCGGAGGGATTCTACTCGATCAACCCGAGCCAGATGAATCCGCAGTCGGCCTATTACCTGTCGTTCAACACCGGCTATCCCAACGCCTTCGACAAATCGCTCGGCCGCACCGGCTCGGAGCTGATGGTGCATGGCGACTGCTCGTCGCGCGGCTGTTACGCGATGACCGACGAGCAGATCGCGGAGATCTATTCGCTCGGCCGGGAATCCTTCTTCGGTGGCCAGAAGGCGTTCCAGTTCCAGGCCTATCCGTTCCGGATGACGCCGGTGAACATGGCCAAGCACCGCAACAATCCGAACATGCCGTTCTGGAAGATGATCAAGGTCGGCTATGATCATTTCGAGGTGACGAAGCAGGAGCCGAAGGTCGACTTCTGCGAGAAGAAATACGTCTTCGACGCGGCGAAGCCGGCGGGCGCCGTGCGCGACCCGGTGTTCAATGCATCGGCGAAGTGCCCGGCCTATGTGATCCCCGACGAGATCGCGAGCGCGGTGCGCGAGAAGGAACAGCGCGACGACGCCGAGATGGCCAAGCTGGCCGCCAAGGGCACGCCGGTGGCGCGCCTCAACACCGGCATCGACGGCGGCATGAACGCGATCTTCGCCTCGAAGATTCCGGAAGGAAACACCGGCCTGTCCGAAGGCGGCGACAGTCAGGCGCTGGCATCGATGTCGCTGGCGCGCGCGCCGGGCACGATCCCCGGCACCGTCAATCCGCCGCGGCCGAATCTCGCGGTGCAGCAGGAAGAGCCTGTGGTGGCGACGACGTCGTCGACCTCGGTCGCGACCGCGTCGTCGACCACCCCGCCGGCCAACACCCGCGTCGCGTCGGCGAATGCGTCGGACAAGTCCGAAGGCTTCTTCTCCAGCTTTGCCCGCAAGGTCGGCATCGGCGGCACCGCCGATGCGAGCCAGCCGGCCGCCAAGCCTCCGGCCGCTGCCGCTCCAGCCAAGCCGAAGGTCGCCGAGGCCAAGCCGCAATCGGTTGTGCGCGTCGCACCGAAGGCGGAGCCGAAGCCGGCCGCCAGGCCCGCGCCGAAGCCGCAAGTCGCCGACACCGCCGCCGCCGCGCCGGCCGCGACATCGTCGACCCAGCTCGCGGGCTCCGCACCTGTCGTGCAGACCAACTCGTTCGACACCCGCTTCTCCGCGGTGAAGTAAGCGCGGCATCGCTCCGTTATCCCGACGACGGACTGCCACCCTCCCCTGGAGGGGGAGGGTCGGATCGTATTGAGCGAAGCGAAATGCGATACGGGGTGGGGTGACGGTCTCTCCACGTCCAACACTGTCCGTGTTGAGAGATCACCCCACCTCGGTCCGCATTCCGCTGCGCTGCATGCGCACCGATCCTCCCCCTCCAGGGGAGGATGAAGCGAACTTGCGGAGATGTTTCGATTCATCTGTCAACTAACCAGCTTTCGGTGTCATCACCCGCGAAAGCGGGTGATCCAGTATTCCAGAGGCAGCGGTGCTTGAACCGACGGGCCGCGGCGTGCTGGATCGCCCGGTCAAGCCGGGCGATGACGGCTTTGGTGGGGGCGCAGCTTCGCTTTCTCGCGACATGATTTGTCCGCGTCGTGCTCGTCTTCGTGACCACATTCCCCTTGCCAATTGCGCGCCAACGATCGTCAGATGGCGCACGCGGGCAAAGCCGGAGAGATTGCGATGGACGATCAAGCCGTGCGGGCGGCGCTGCAGCGCCATTGGGACACGTCGGATGCCAGCGACTTCGAGCGCGAGCACGATATCTACGCCACGGATGCTGTACTCGATTATCCGCAATCGGGCGAGCGAATCCGCGGCCGGCACAACATTCAGCAGAGCCGGACGGTGCAGCCGAACAAGAAGCGCTTCGCGATCCGGCGCATGATCGGCGGCGGCGATCTATGGATCACCGAGTACATCCTCACCTATGACGACCGGCCATCCTACGTGGTGAGCATCATGGAGTTCCGCGACGGGCTCGTCGTCCACGAAACGCAGTATTTCGCCGACCGGTTTGACCCCGCGCCGTCACGAGCGCACCTCGTCGAGCACGTCGACGGGACATCGTCGCACTGAGCCGACGCGTTGCCGCAGCAGCGGCGGCTACATGCCGTGGCTTTCGAAAACCTTCTTGCAGCTTCGGCTCAAGCTGTCGCGCTTCATGTGCAGACAGTTCTGCACGGCGTCGTCATTGCCGAGGTCCTTGCGGCAGAAGCGCTGCGCATCGCGCGAGCAGGCGGATTGTTCCGACTTGGTGCCGGCATGCTGTGCCAATGCGGCACCGCTGCTCATGACGGCAACGGCCAAAGCAGCAGCAATTGAAAAATAGCGCATCGTGAATTCCTCCCGCTGCCCAACGGCAGCGGGGGCGCTTCGTTCCCAAAGGAGCCGGAGGGAACCCTGGGATTCTACGGCGCGAGATAGCGCAGCAGTTCCGGATCGTTGCGCACCTCGCTGGCGCCGCCCTGCAGCGCGACGCGGCCGCGGTCCAGCACATAGGCGTAGTCGGCGACGCGCAGCGCGAGGTCGAGATGCTGCTCGACGATCACGACCGAGATGCTCTTGGCGAGCTCGATCAGCCGCTCGGTGATCTCCTCGATCACGCCGATCCAGACGCCCTCGGTCGGCTCGTCCAGGAGCAGCAGCTTCGGATTGCCGAGCATGGCGCGGCCGATCGCCAGCATCTTGCGCTCGCCGCCGGACAGCGTGCCGGCCGGCTGGTCGAGGCGCTGGCCGAGCTTGGGGAAGATCGCCAGCACGCGATCGACCGCGCTCGTACCGGAATTGCTCAGCGAGCCGACCGCGAGATTGTCGCGCACCGACAGGCGGGCGAACACCGAATGCTCCTGCGGCACATAGCCGATGCCGGAGCGCACGCGCTCCTCGGTGCGGCGCCGGGTGATGTCGCGGCCGTCGAAGAACAGTTCGCCCTGCGAGCTCGCGAGCTCGCCGACGATGGTCTTCATCAGCGTGGTCTTGCCGGCGCCGTTGCGGCCGAGCACGGCAACGCCGCCGCGCCAGGGAATGCCGATGTTGACATCGAACAGGACCTGGCTGCGGCCATAACCGGCATCGAGATGCCTGATATCGAGGAAGGTTTGCTCAGGCACGGCGAAGATAGATCTCCTGGACGTTCTTGTTGGCCTGGATTTCTGCGACCGTCCCCGACGCCAGCACCTTACCCTGGTCGAGCACGGTGAGGCGGTCGCAGATGTCGCGGATGAAATCGAGATCGTGCTCGACGATGACGAGCGAGCAATGCTGCTTGATCGGCTGCAACAATTCGCCGGTGACGCGGCGCTCCTCGAGGCTCATGCCGCCGGTCGGCTCGTCCAGCAGCAGAAGCCGCGGTCGGCCTGCGAGCGCCATCGCGATCTCGAGCCATTGCTGCTGGCCGTGCGACAGCGCCGCGGCGGGATCATGCGCGCGATCGGCGAGACGGAACTGGGTCAGCATCGTCATCACCTGATCATGCAGTTTCCTGCGGGTGCGCGAGAGCACGAGATCGAACAGCGAGCAATGCGCCTGCAGCGCCAGCAGGATGTTGTCATACAGCGTCAGCGTCGGCAGCACCGATGTGATCTGGAATTTCAGGCTCATGCCGGCGCGGGCGCGCTCGGTCGGCGTGAATGCCGTGATGTCGGTGTTGATGAAGCTGACCTTGCCCGTGGTCGGCACCTCGGCGCCGGCAACGCATTTCATCAGCGTGCTCTTGCCCGAGCCGTTCGGGCCGATCAGGCCGTGAAACTCGTTCTCGCCGACGGTCAGCGCCGCACCGTCAAGCGCGGTGAGCTTGCCGAATACCTTGCTGATCCCTTGCGCCTCAAGGAGCGGCATGGCCGGACTCCTTGCTCGGCGCTTTGCCGAAGCTGCCGACCCGCTCGCGCTCGCCGAGCACGAAGGAGATCAGCCCGAGCGGGCGGAACATGATGACGAGCAGCAGCAGCACGCCGAGGATGATCGGCCAGACGTCGCGGTAATTGTCCGACAGCCAGAACGAGACGCCCTCGATGATCACGGTGCCGATCACGGCGCCGATCAGCGTGCCGGAGCCGCCGAACAACACATAGAGCACGACCTGGGTCGAGAACACGACGCCCAGCATGTTGGGCCAGACGAAGCCTTCGTGGAAAGCATAGAGGCTGCCGGCGAGGCCGGCGATGGTACCGCCGACCGCGAAGATGATCGCCTTCAGGTGCTGCGCCTTGTAGCCGAAGAAGGCGATGCGCTGCTCGTTCTCGCGCAGGCCGGCGAGCGCGAGGCCAAATTGCGAGCGGACCAGGAAGCGGCAGAGCAGATAGACCACCACGAGGATGCCGAGCACCATGTAGTAGTAGACCGGCCCCTCCTCGAACTCGTAACTACCGAGGGTCAGCGGCGGGATCGACGGGATGCCGTTCTGGCCGCCGAGATAGTACCAACCGCGCGCCAGCCGGTCCGCGGCATAGGAGCCGGTCAGCGTGCCGAGCGAGACGAAGATCACGCTGGAGGGATAACGCCCGAGCAGCAGGAAACCGCCGAGCAGCAGCGCCGCAGTGAGACCGATCAACGTGCCGGCCGACAGGATCAGCAGAATCGAGGTGACGTTGAGGTCGCGCGCCATCAGCGCCACGCCGTAGCCGGCGGCGCCGAAGAACAGCGCCTGGCCGAAGCTCATGATGCCGGCATAGCCCCACACCAGATCGAACGACAGTGCGAACAGCGCGAGGATCACCACACGGGTGGCGAACACCGTCAGATAATCCTGAAGCACCCATGGCAGGACCAGTGCGATCAGCAGCACCAGCCCTTCCACGATCGGCAGGACCTTCCATCCTGCCGACGTCTGTCCCGCCGGCGCGCGTGCGGCCGGTGCACTTTCACCCGTCACGACATCTGGTTCCTCACCGACGCGTGCGACAGCTTCGCTTGCTCCACCCATTGATCGCTCAGCACTCCTTGGGATCAACGAGACCGTCGCTGCGCGCCACGATCTCATAGTTCCCGCCTTTGGCAACAGCGGTGTACATCTTCATCTTGCAGTGACGCTTGCCCGGCACCATTTCGGCCGGTCCCCCCGGACCTTCGGCGATCTTGGCGTGATCGAGCGCGGCCGCGACCGACTCGCGGTCGACCTTGCCGGCTTCCTTGACGGCGGCTTCCCACAGCTTGAGACCACGATAGGTTCCGGTGGCGGCGCTGCCGGCCGCGAACAGGAAGTTGCCAGGAAAATCCTTCTCGTAAGCTGCCTGCAGCTTGGCGTCGAACGGATCCTCCTTGGTCAGCACCTTGAAATAGTCGAGGCAGCTCGCGAGCCCCTCGATCTCGTTGGCCTGATTGATGTTGAGCGTGTTCTCGTCATAGTAGACGCAGGCGAGCCGGCCGCCATTCTTGAGGAAGCCCGCTTCATAGAGCTGCTTGAAGAACGGACCGACGCCCGGCGGGATCACGGTGTTGAAGACGACGTCGACCTTGTTGGAGATGACGCGGTTCACCGTGGCCGAGAAGTCGACCTGGTCGAGCGGGTAATACTCCTCGAACACGACCTCGCCGCCATTGTCCTCGATCACCTTGCGGGCGTAGACATTGAGCGTGTGCGGCCAGACATAGTTGGCGCTCGGCAGCGCGAACTTCTTGCCGCCGTTCTTGATCAGCCAGGGAATGAAGGTGTCGCATTGCTGCGCCGGCGTCGGCCCGGTGCAGAACAGATAGGGCGTGCACTCCTTGCCCTCGTAGAGCTGCGGATAGATGTAGAGCGTCTTGCCGCGCGCCACGATCGGGTCCTTGATCGCGTTGCGCATCGACGAGGTGATGCCGCCCAGCACCATGTCGACCTTGTCGCGCTGGATCAGCTTGCGGACATTGCCGACCGCGACCGATTCGTTCGAAGCGGTGTCCTCGATGTAGAGTTCGAGCGGCCGGCCGAGCAGGCCGCCGCCGGCATTGATCTCCTTGATCACCATCTTGGCGACGTTGGCGTCGGCGTTGCCCGCATAGGCGATCGGGCCGGTCAGGTCGGTCGCGATGCCGACCTTGATCGGGCCTTCGGCGGCGTTGGCCCAATCGGGCCTCACGACCCAGCTGCCGACCCCGGTCGCGAGTGCGCCGGTCGCGAAGGCAAAATTGCTCATGAAGCGGCGGCGCGTCAGATTCATGCGTTCAATCGACATGGTGATTAGACCCCTTTCCCAGCAATGAGGCCTTGCGGCCGGAATTTGATGAAGGCGATGGCGAGCACGAAGACGAGCACGTCGGCGACGACGGGCGACATGACCCATGGCAGCGCCGCGCTGAGCGTGCCGATCACGCCGGCGCCGGCGACCGGGCCGATGAACGAGCCGATCCCGCCGACCATCACGGCAACGAAGCCCTGGATCAGGAAACGGATGCCGAGATCGGCGAACAGGCTGAACACCGGCACGATCAGCGCGCCGGCAAGCCCGGCCAGCGCCGCGCCGAACGCGAAGGTCGCGCCGTAGATCAGCGGCGTCGAGATGCCCGACGCCCGCGCCAGCGCAGGATTCTCCAGCGTCGCGCGAACCCGAAGCCCGAAGCTGGTGCGCGCCAGCAGCAGATAGCAGGCGCCCATCACCAAAAGCGTGATCACGATGATGGTGAAGCGCCAGGCCGAGATGTGGACCGAGCCGAGATCGATCGAACCGCCGATCGGCTCCGGCACCGTGAGATAGAAGCCGCCGATCAGGCCGCGGACGCTTTCGCGAATGATGAGCCCGAGCGCATAGGTGCCGAGCATCGCCACGATCGGCGCGGCGTAGAACCGCCGGATGATCAACGCCTCCAGCACGAAGCCGAGCGCGCCGACCACGAAGGGCGCCGCGATCATGCCGGCCCAGACCGGCGCACCGTGGGCGTAGGCCAGATAGGTGACATAGGCCCCCAGCAGGACGAACTCGCCCTGCGCGAAGTTGAAGATGCCCATCATGCTGGCGATGATGCCGAGCCCGAGCACGACCAGCACGATGATGGCGCCGAAGCTCACGATCTCGAACACCGCGGCGAAGGTGCTAGCCATGGTGTTCGATCCCTCCGGTCTGCGACAAGCGGCGCCTCACATCTTCTTCCAGTCGCCGGCCTGCTCGAAGGTGTGCGCAGCGCGGTAGATGGTGCTCTCCTCGAACATCCGGCCGACCAGCATCAGGCCGACCGGCAATCCGTCGACCATGCCGCAGGGCAGCGACATCGCCGGGTGATGGGTGATGTCGAACGGCGCGGTGTTGGAGATCATCTCCAGCGCGCGCGCGACGTATTCCTCGCGGCTGGCGTTGGGCTCGGGCAGCTTCGTCGCCTTCATCGGCGTGGTCGGCATCAGCAGCAGATCGTAGTCCTTGAAGGCCTTGTCGTAGGCCGCGGCGAGCCTTCGCGAGATGTTGAGCGCCTTGCCGTAGAAGCGCGGACCGAAATTGTTGTTGATGTAGGTGCCGAGCATCATGAACAGCTTGGTGGTCTCGGACAACGAATCCGCCTGCCGGCGCCAGCCGCGATGGAAATCCATCAGCGAGGTGGCGTAGAGGTCGCCGCGGCTGAGGCCGTAGCCGTCGCCGAACATCATGGTCTGGGTCAGGCCCTCGGTGCCGATCGGGGTCCAGATCGCGCCGCCCGCCATGTGCATCGGGATCGAGACATTCTCGACCGATGCGCCGAGATCCTTGAGGCGCTTGGCCGCCTCCCGCACGCTCTCATTCACCGCGGCTTCCGCGGTCGGCTGCTCAAAGCCTTCCTTGAGGATGCCGATCTTCATGCCTTTGACGCCCTTGCCCAGCGCCTTGGTGTAGTCCTCGACCTTCGGCGCCTTGATGCGCGGGTCGTAGCCGTCGTCGCCGGCAAGCACCTCGAGCAGCAGCGCGTTGTCTTCCACGGTCGCGGTCATCGGGCCGGTGTGGTCGACATAGATCTCGATCGGCATGATGCCGGTGTAGGGCACGAGACCCCAGGTCGGCTTCATGCCGTAGGTGCCGCAGAACGAGGACGGCATGCGGATCGAGCCGCCCTGATCGCCGCCGATCGCCATGTCGACCTCGCCGAGCGCAACAACGACGCCGGAGCCCGACGACGAGCCGCCGGCCGAGTAGCCCATCTTGTGCGGATTGTGCACCGGACCGTAGGAGCCGGTGTGGCTGCCGCCGGACAGGCAGAAATGTTCGCAGTGGGTCTTGCCGGCGATCTCCGCGCCGGCGTCCAGCATGCGGGTGACAATGGTGGCGTCGAAGTCGGGGATGTAGCCTTCCAGCGTCGACGAACCGTTGGTCATCGGCACGCCGGCCAGCATGATGTTGTCCTTCAGCGCCACCGTCTTGCCCTTGAGCTTGCCGGAGGCCGCGCCCTTCACCGTCGACTTGCGATACCAGGCGTTGTGCTTGTTCTCTTCCGGCGCCGGGCGATAGCCGGGCGTGCGCGGATATTTCACCTCGGGCAGTTCGTCCGGCATCTGGGCGACGAGGTTGTAGGCCTCGATCGAGCCCTGCATCAGGCCGCGGAACGAGGCCACGTCCTCATCGGTGAGAGACAGGCCGCACTGCTCGGCGACGGCGCGAAGTTGTGTTGGCGTGGGAAGGACGACGGTCACGGCGCTCTCCTGAAGTTTTGATCTTGGATCTGATCCCTCGGCGCAGGGCAGCGTGCTGCGCGTTGACGCCGCGCGAACCGCTCACCCCGTTGTTGTATTGAAAACGGAAATATTTTCCTTTTCAAGTATTATTTCGCAGATCGGTCACCGAGGCTGTCGCCTCGTGGGTCGGGGAATCTTAGACCTCTGTCCTCGTCATTGCGAGAGAAGCGAAGCAATTCATGGCTCGGCGGAACGGAAAGATGGATTACTTCGTCGCTTTCGCTCCTCGCAATGACGGCCAAGGCCACAGCCTCTCAGATCGGCTTGATCACCTTGAAGTCGAGGCCGTCGGCTTCCGCAAGATACATCGGCATCCTGGCGTGGCCGCCGCGCACCGTGACCGGACCGCGCGGGCCGCGATAGACGAGGTTGTCCGCAGCCTGAAGCAATGGCCGCATGTCCAGCGTGCCGGCGAGCCTGGCGGCAGCCTCCAGCAGGCAGAAGCCTTCATAGGCGGACTCGCCGCACGATCCGACCGGCGGCGCGAACGGACCGAACATCGCGCGATAGCGGTCCCTGAAATCGTCGCCGGCCTGCGAGCCGACCGAAGGGAAATAGCCGGAGGCGCAGAACAGGTTCTCGGTCTTGTCGGCACCGATGCCGAGCAGTGCGGTTTCGTCGAAACAGCCGGCAAAGCGCAGCGTGGTGGCGGCGAGCCCGGCATCGGCGAAGACGCGGTTGAAGGTCACGCTGTCGGTGCCGATCAGCGAGATCAGCACGACATCGGGCTTCGCGGCGCGGATCCGTTCCAGCGCCGCCTCGTGATCGTCCTCGCCGACCGGCACGAACTCCTCGCCGACCACGAGGCCGCCGGTCTCCTTGATGTAGCGCTTCACCGCGCGGTGCGACTGCCACGGCCAGACATAATCGCTGCCGATCAGGTACCAGCGCGAGGCGCGCTTGGCCTCGGCCAGCCAGTGGATCGACGGCCGGTTCTGCCAGCGCGGCGTCTCGCCGATCGCAATCACGCCCGGCGTCCGCTCGCCGCCCTCATAGACCGGCGTGTAGATGTAGGGGATCCTGCTGCGGGTGATGAGGCCACGCAGCGCGACACGCACCCTGCTGGTGTGCATGCCCATGATGAGATCGACCTCGTCGGACGCGATCGCCTGCTCGGCGCGGTCCAGCACATCTTCGATCGGTCCGCCGGCGTCGTAGACCTGGAACTCGATCTCGCGGCCGAGGATGCCGCCGCGCCGGTTGATGTCGCTAACCGCGAGTTGCGCGGTCGAGGTCGCGGCGGGCCCCCACATCCCGGGCGAACCGGAGCAACAGACGAAGCCGGCGATCCGGAGCCGGTTGCGCGCGCCGCGCGGACCGAATCCGCCACGATCCATCGGCGCAAGCACGCGATCCGACGTCGCCGACGCCAGGTTCCTGAACAGCAGGGATGGCGGGAACGGGAGGTCTCTTGCCGTGACGTTGAGCGTCGAATGCACACCTGCTCCTGTCTGGCACCGGCACGCCGCCCCACGGCATCGCCCTCGCGGACGACGGTGCCAAGCTAGATCGTCTTGATCACATTGAAGTCGAGACCGTCGGCTTCGGCAAGATAGATCGGCATTTCGGCGCGGCCGTCGCGAATGGTGACCGTGCCGCGCGCACCGCTGTAGACGAGGTTGCGCGCCGCAGAGGACAGCGGCCCCGTCGAAAGCGAGCGGGCCCGGTTGGCCGCCGCTTCGAGGAAGCGCATCCCCTCATAGTTCGACTGCCCGACCGAGCCGATCGGCGGTGCATGCGCCCCGAACATCGCGCGGTAGCTGGTCTGGAACTCGTCATTGGCGCGCGAGCCGACGCAGCCGAAATAGCCGGAGGCGCAGAACAGGTTCTCGGTCGCGTCCGGCCCGATGCCGAGCAGCACGGTCTCGTCCATCGCGCCCGCATAGCGCAGCGTGGTGGCGGCGAGCCCCGCCTCGGCGAAGGCGCGGTTGAAGGTGATGCTGTCGGTCCCGATCAGGGTGATCAGCACGACATCGGGCCTTGCTGCGCGGATCCGCGCCAGATGCGGCTCGTGATCGTCCTCGCCGAGCGGAACGAACTCCTCGCCGACCACCTGGCCGCCGGCCTCCTTGATGTAGCGCTTCACCGCGCGATGCGATTGCCAGGGCCAGACATAGTCGCTGCCGATCAGATACCAGCGCTGCGCCTTCTTGACCTCGGTGAGCCAGTGGATCGCCGGGCGGCTCTCGGCCCGCGGCGTCTCGCCGATCGCCATCACGCCGGGCGTCCGCTCGCCGCCCTCATAGACCGGCGTGTAGACATAGGGGATGCGGCCGCTCGTGACCTTGCGCAGCGCGAGCCGGACCGCCGAAATGTGCGAGCCCATGATCACGTCGATCTCGTCGTAGGCGATCGCCCGCTCGGCGCGGCGCACTACCTCATCGATCGGCCCGCCGGCGTCGTACATCGACAATTCGACCTCGCGGCCGCGGATGCCGCCGCGCCGGTTGATCTCGGCGACCGCCAGCATGACGCTGTTGGCGGAGATCGGCCCCCAGATCCCGGGCGCACCGGAGAAGGTGATGAAATTGCCGATCCGAAGCTTGCTGTCGGTGCCGCCACGGCGCGAGGAGCCCGGCTTGACGGTCAAAGCGAGATCGGCCGCGCAGGACGACGGACTTCGAAACAGGTGCGGCGGCGCGACGGGCAAGCCGCCATACGCCTGGTAAGAGACCGTCGAGAGCACGCCAACTCCTGTCTGGGAAGCAATACGCAACGCAGCCAGCGGGGCGGTCGCGGCATCCGCCCTTTGGTTGGGGGAATATCCTAGGGGAAAATATTGAATATTCAACAATTGAAGTGCATATAGAAATGGCATGCATTGCCGGACATTCATTCACCGGGCCAGGAACCAGGTCTCACGCCGTGGCTAAACCGCCGAAAGAAAACTCCCCGATCACCGAACACCTCACCTACCTGCTCGCGCAAGCCAACCGGGAGATCAACCGGCAGTTGGAGACGCGGCTGGCCAAGGAAGGCGTACCGGTCGAGCAGTGGCGCATCCTGAAGGTTCTGTCCGACGGCAACGGACATTCGATGGGCGAGCTCGCCGATGCTGTGCTGCTCAACCATCCGACGCTGACCAAGATGATCGACCGGATGGTGTCGGACGCGCTGGTCTACCGCGTCCAGGACCCCAAGGATCGCCGCAAGGTGCTGATGTTCGTCTCCGACCGCGGCAAGGCGCTGTGCCGCCGGCTCAACTCGCTGGCGGTGAGCCAGGAGGAGCACATCGTCGAGAGCTATGGCGACAAGTCGACCACCGAGCTCAAGCGCCTGCTGGAAAGCCTGATCGGCACCGCCAATTGACGCCGCAGCTGTTCGCCGTCGGCCGAGCAGCGCCGCTGCACTTCGCAGCGTCGGACTATCGCATCACTTGAGGTAAGTGCGGACGACGTCGATCAGGTCGGCGGCGCCTTGCGCCCGTGCCGGATCCTTCTCATGCGCGGGATCGACGACGTGATGCCGGATGTGCTCTTCGAGCAGCTCGGCGGTCAGTCCGTTCACGGCACCGCGCACCGAGGCGATGAGCATCAGCACGTCGGCACAGCCGAGCTCGGATTCAAGCGCACGCTCGACCGCCTCGACCTGCCCCTTGATGCGCCGGATGCGGCCGACGAGCTTCGACTTGTTCTTGATCGTGTGCGACATGAAGCACTAATAGGGGGGTACCCTATATCGAGCAAGCGGCAAAGGGCCGGCCGAGATGATGTCGATGAAGCCGATATGCCGCAGCGGCGCGCTCCTGATCGTGCCGATGTTATGGGCGCAATCGGCCAGCGCGCACGGCATCGCCGGCAACCGCTATTTCGCCGGCACCATGACCATCGACGATCCCGCCGTGGCCGACGAGCTCATCCTGCCGAACTTCAGCTATCTCGGTTTCCCCGCGCAGGGCAGCGACGTCGTCGAGAATCGCATCAACGGCGCCTTTGCCCGGCTGCTCACCCCGACACTCGCCTTCACCCTCGACAGTTCGTGGGCGCATCAGAGCTGGCCGATCGGCCGCACGTCCGGCTTCGACAAGACCAGCATCGGCCTCAAATACGAGGCCTATCGCGACAACCGCCACGAGGCGCTGATCTCGGTCGGTCTCGCCTGGGGCATTGGCCATTCCGGCGCGGCCGCGATCGGCGCCGATGCGCCCGACACGATCCAGCCCGGCATCTTCTTCGGCAAGGGCTTTGGCGATCTCCCGGACGAGCTATCGTGGTTGCGGCCGGTCGCCATCACGGGTGCGGTCGTCAACGAAGTCCCGGTCGGCTCAGGCGGCGTGGCGCTGGCGCCCAATCCGGTCACCGGCCGGTTCGACACGGTGCTCTCGCGTGCCGTCGAGACGCTGCATTGGGGCTTTTCGGTCCAGTACAGCACGCTCTATCTGACCAAGCGCTTCGACGGCGGACCGCCCAGGGATGAACCGCTGAATCAACTGGTTCCGCTGGTCGAATTCAGGTTCGACAGCCCCCGCGGCCAGGCCACGGCGGCGACCGCGAACCCGGGCTTTGCCTATGTGGCCGTGACCTGGCAGGTGGCCGCGGAGGCGATCATCCCGCTCAACCGCGCAGGGGGAACCGGACCCGGCTTCCGGGCCCAATTGCTGCTCTTCCTCGACGACCTCGTGCCCTCGCTGTTCGGCAAGCCGCTGCTCACCGACCGCCCCGCCCGCAGCCAGATCGCGTGGTAGCGCGGCCGGACAAAAAACCAACCAGCCAATGTCGGGCGCCGATCCGCCCGTTCGTCCTCCGGACCGAGCGCCGCGAACGGTCCCCTGCCCCGGGCCCCGTCCGCGGTTCCGCCTTCTTGCTCTTGCGCGAAGGTCCCGTCCCCCGACCAGTCAACGAGGATTCCCGCCCATGCCTTCGATCACGCCGTTCCTCTGGCTCGACAACAACGTCCGCGATGCCGTCGCGTTCTACAAATCGGTGTTTCCGAACGCCGAGATCGAAACCGTCAGCGACTTCATGGCGAGCTTCGAGCTCGAGGGCCAGCGGTTCTACGCGCTCAATGGCGGACCGCAGCACAAGTTCAACGAGGCGGTGTCGTTCTTCCTCAGCGTCGAGACCCAGGAGCAGGTGGACTACTTCTGGAGCAAGCTCACCGACGGCGGCCAGGAATCGCGTTGCGGCTGGCTCAAGGACCGCTTCGGCCTGTCCTGGCAGGTGATCCCGACAGCACTGAGCCGCTATCTCGGCGATCCCGACCGCAAGGCCGCCGACCGCGTCATGCAGGCGATGCTGAAGATGCAGAAGATCGTGATCGCCGATCTCGACAGGGCATATGCCGGCTGACGGCGAGGCGGCTGCGACGGGCGGGCCAAATGCCCGCCGCGTCGCCGGCGTACCGGTTTTCTCCGATGAAAGCACGCGACGTTTGCGGTGCGGAATGCGCGTCGCCACGCCAACGACCTTGCCGGCTTCCGGAATTTCCAAGATGCTGGGTGGCGATATTTTGCGCCATTTCCAGGGGAGGCACGATTTCCATGAAGACAATCATCGGAATTGCTTTGGCTGCAGTGCTGGTCACGTCGGCGAATGCACAGGACCCACCGTTTCGCAAGGAGCTGAAGCGCGGCGACCTGACCGGAACGAATATGGAGATCGTCACGAGCATCAGCGAGTTGAAACCCGGCGACGTCTCAGCGCTTCACATCCATCACGGCGACGAGTCGTATTACTTCCTCGAAGGCGGCACCATCGAATTGCCCGACGGGAAGCAGATGACCATTCCGACTGGCGCCGTTGGCTTGAATGTACGGGATACGCCACACGGTGCTTACAAGGTGGTCGGCGACAAGACGGTCAAGCTGCTGACCGTGCATATCGTCGACAAGGGTAAGCCGCTCTACGACACCCCGAAATAGCATCGCTAAGCGGCCATCGGGCGAAGAGCAGGCGTGACGGGCCACGCCTGCTCTTGCACGCCTAACTCAGTGAAGTCGCCTTACGCGTACCTTCCGTGGCAGTGCTTGTATTTCTTGCCGCTGCCGCAAGGGCAGTCCTCGTTGCGGCCGACCTTACCCCAGGTTGCCGGGTCGTTCGGATTGCGGTCGGCGGCGGGCATTCCCGGCGCCAGCGAGGCCTGGGCGTAGGTGGCTTCCAGCAGGCTGGCGCGGGCAAACTCGTCCTCGCCGGTATTGGGATCGAGCTTGTGCGCTTCCATCACCGGCAGCGGCTGCGGCGGCTCGTCCGGCGGCACGATCTCGACCCGCATCAGCTGCGCGGTGACCGCCTCGCGCAGATGCGCGCTCATCTCCTGGAAGAGGTTGAAGGCTTCGGTCTTGTACTCCTGCAACGGATCGCGCTGGCCATAGCCCCGCAGGCCGATCACCTGGCGCAGATGGTCGAGCATGATCAGATGCTCGCGCCAGAGATGGTCGAGCGTCTGCAGCAGGATGGTCTTCTCGACGTAACGCATCACGTCGGGGCCCCATTGCGCGACCTTGGCCGCCATGCGCTCGTCGACGTGATCCTCGATGCGGTTGAGCAGCTCCTCGTCGGCGATGCCCTCTTCCTTGGCCCATTCGTCGACCGGCAGATCGACATCGAGCACGCGCTTCAGCTCTTCCTTGAGGCCCGCGGTGTCCCACTGCTCGGCATAGGCATGCTCGGGGATGTGCTTGGCGACCACGTCCTCGACGAAGGCATGGCGCATGTCGGTTACGGTCTCGACGACGCTGTCGTCCTTCATCAGGTCGACGCGCTGATCGAAGATCACCTTGCGCTGGTCGTTCTGGACGTTGTCGAACTTCAGCAGGTTCTTGCGGATGTCGAAGTTGCGCGCCTCGACCTTCTGCTGCGCCTTCTCGAGCGCCTTGTTGATCCAGGGATGGATGATGGCTTCGCCTTCCTGCAGGCCGAGCCGCTGCAGCATGCTGTCGAGACGGTCGGAGCCGAAGATGCGCATCAGATCGTCTTCCAGCGACAGGAAGAACTTCGAGCGGCCAGGATCGCCCTGACGGCCGGAACGGCCGCGCAGCTGGTTGTCGATGCGGCGGGATTCGTGGCGCTCGGAGCCGATGATGTAGAGGCCGCCCGGCTTCTTCACGGTCTTGGCGGGCTTGTTGCCCTTGGCGGGCTCGACCTCGAAATCCTCTTCCGCCTTCAGCACGATCTCGCGGAAGCGCTCGATGTCGGCCTTGATCTGCTCGATCTTCTTGGCCTTCTCGGCCTCGTCGGTGATCCCTGCGGTCTCCTGCTGGATCCGCATCTCGAGCGAGCCGCCGAGCTTGATGTCGGTGCCGCGGCCGGCCATGTTGGTCGCGATCGTGATCGCGCCCGGCACGCCGGCTTCCGCGACGATATAGGCTTCCTGCTCGTGGAAGCGGGCGTTCAGCACCGCGAACAGCTTAGCCGGCTTGCCGGCGCGCGCGGCGGCATAGAGCTTCTCCATCCCGGATTCGGAGGTGAAGTCGATCTGCTTGTAGCCGTGCTTCTTCAGGTAATCGGCCAGCACTTCCGACTTCTCGATCGACGCCGTGCCGACCAGCACCGGCTGCAGCCGCTTGTTGGCGCGCTCGATCTCGGCAAGGATCGCGCCGTACTTTTCGTTCTGGGTGCGGTAGACCTCGTCGTCCTCGTCGAGGCGCGCCACCGGCAGATTGGTCGGGATCTCGACGACCTCGAGCTTGTAGATGTCGAACAGTTCGTCGGCTTCGGTCAGTGCCGTGCCGGTCATGCCGGACAGCTTCTGGTACATCCGGAAATAGTTCTGGAAGGTGATCGAGGCCAGCGTCTGGTTCTCGGGCTGGACCGTGACGTGCTCCTTGGCTTCCAGCGCCTGGTGCAGGCCTTCCGAATAGCGCCGGCCCTGCATCATACGGCCGGTGAACTCGTCGATGATGACCACTTCGTCGTCGCGGACGATGTAATCCTTGTCGCGGGTGAACAGCGTGTGCGCGCGCAGCGCCTGGTTGACGTGATGCACGACGGAGACGTTCTCGACGTCGTACAGCGAGTCGCCCTTGAGCTGGCCGGCGTCGCGCAGCAGGTTCTCGAGCTTCTCCATGCCGCCTTCGGTCAGCGTCACCGTGCGCTGCTTCTCGTCGACCTCGTAGTCGGCGACCTTGGTCAGCTGCGGCATGAAAGTATCGATGGTGTTGTAGAAGTCCGAACGGTCGTCGAGCGGGCCGGAGATGATCAGCGGCGTGCGCGCCTCGTCGATCAGGATGGAGTCGACTTCGTCGACGATCGCATAGAAATGCTCGCGCTGGACCATGTCCTCCAGGCGGTACTTCATGTTGTCGCGCAGGTAGTCGAAGCCGTATTCGTTGTTGGTGCCGTAGGTGATGTCGCAGGCATAGGCGGCCTTGCGCTCGGCGTCGTCGAGGCCGTGCACGATCACGCCGGTGGTCAGCCCGAGGAAGGCATAGATCTGGCCCATCCAGTCGGAGTCGCGGCGGGCGAGGTAATCGTTGACGGTGACGACATGGACGCCCTTGCCGGCGAGCGCGTTGAGGTAGACCGCCAGCGTCGCAACCAGCGTCTTGCCTTCACCGGTCTTCATCTCGGCGATGTCGCCCTCGTGCAGCACCATGCCGCCGATCAGCTGGACGTCGAAATGGCGCTGGCCGAGCGTCCGCTTGGCGGCCTCGCGGACCGTGGCGAAGGCCGGAACCAGGATGTCGTCGAGCGTCTTGCCGCCGGCGAGCTGCTGCTTGAATTCGGCGGTGCGGGCCTTGAGCTGGTCGTCGGTCAGTTTGACGAGCTCGGGCTCCAGGGCGTTGATGGCGCTGACGCGGGACTGATACCCCTTGACCCGACGGTCGTTGGCGGAGCCGAAAAACTTGCGGGCGAGCGCGCCGATCATGCGAAATTCCTGTTCTTCGGTCTCGAGTTCGGTCTTGGTTCAGTCTTGGATTTTTGTCTTGGATTTCAGTCTTGGAATACAGCCTGAGATGGTCCGCCGGATCGCCTATCAACTCACCGTGACGCGCTACGGTTCGAGCCCCGGCCCGGGGCTCCTCCGCCAATTGAGTGGGAAACGGGCCATCCTGGGTTCAACGGCGAAAAACGCAGCAAAATAAGCGCTCTCACCGCTGACACGGTCGGCCAGAGATATGGCCCGGTCGGGGGGTTGTCAACGCCGCCAAGATGTCAAGGAATTCATCATTTTGACAAGACTTTCGCGTTGCCAATGTAACACGATTGGGCGAGTGTCCGCCCCGCTCGAGCTTCCCCCCTTTGAGACAAGGATTTTGCATGACCACCTCGCCTCCGGAAACCAAAACCGGCCTGCGCCTCGGCCTCGCCACCCTGGCCGCCACGGGCTGTCTTGTCGCAGTGCTGGCTGCCGGCCTCCCGGTCCGCGCCGCGGAATCCGACCCGGTGCTGGCGAAGGTGAACGGATCCGAGATCCACGCCAGCGACGTGGCGCTCGCCGAGGAGGAACTCGGCCCGAGCCTGCAGCAGATGGACCCCTCGACCCGCAAGGACAACGTGCTGTCCTTCCTGATCGACATGAAGATCGTGTCCAAGGCCGCCGAGGACAAGAAGATCGAGAACAATGACGACTTCAAGAAGCGGCTCGCCTTCACCCGCAACCGCCTGTTGATGGACAGCCTGCTTGCCAGCGAGGGCAAGGCCGCGACCACCGACGACGCCATGAAGAAGGTCTATGAAGAGGCCGCCAAGCAGATCACCGGCGAGCAGGAGGTGCGCGCCCGCCACATCCTGGTCGAGACCGAGGACGATGCCAAGGCGATCAAGGCCGAGCTCGACAAGGGCGCCGATTTCGCCGAGCTCGCCAAGAAGAAGTCCAAGGATCCCGGCGCCTCCGACGGCGGCGACCTCGGCTTCTTCACCAAGGAGCAGATGGTGCCGGAATTCTCCGCGGTCGCCTTCACGCTCGAGCCGGGCAAGATCTCCGATCCGGTCAAGTCGCAGTTCGGCTGGCACATCATCAAGGTCGAGGAAAAGCGCAACCGCAAGGCGCCCGACTTCGAGCAGGTGAAAGCCCAGATCGAGACCTATGTGACCCGCAAGGCCCAGGCCGACTATGTCGCCAAGCTGCGCGAGGCCGCCAAGGTCGAGCGCATGGACAAGCCGGCCGCGGATGCGGCGAAGGACGCGCCGAAGGCTACCACGGCGCCGGCCGATACGGCCAAGGATGCGCCGAAGCCCGCCGACAACAAGATGGCGCCGGCGAAGAAGTAAGCTTCGCGACGCCGAACTGATCGAAGTTGCGATGGCCGGGCATGTCCCGGCCATTTGCTTTTGGGGACGCTTCGTAGCCCGGATGAAGCGCAGCGAAATCCGGGATAGGATGATCCGCGGGCACAGCGGCCCCGGATTTCGCTTCGCTCCATCCGGGCTACGGGTCTACGGATCGTTGTTTCTTGAACGATTGATGACACTCGCGTTGCCCTCTCCCGCTTCAGGCGGCGAGATGTTATGCAGCGCTTCCCTCCCCGTAGCCGGAAGCTTCCCGATGTCCACCGCCGTCTCCCCCCTCGCCCCGCCTGACGTTCCCGAGATGCCCGTGATCGCGGGCGTGCGGCTTGCGACCGCTGCCGCCGGCATCCGCTACAAGGGCCGCACCGACGTGCTGCTCGCGCTGCTGGACAAGGGCACCACGGTGGCCGGCGTCTTCACTAAGTCGAAGTGCCCGTCGGCACCGGTCGAATGGTGCCGCGCCAAGCTGAAGGGCGGAGCTGCGCGCGCGCTGGTGGTCAATTCCGGCAACGCCAATGCCTTCACCGGCAAGACCGGTAAGGCGTCCACCGCACTGACCGCGCAGATCGCGGCGAAGGCGGTCGGCTGTTCGCCGTCGGACGTGTTCCTGGCCTCCACCGGCGTGATCGGCGAGCCGCTCGATGCCACCAAGTTCGACGGCGTGCTGGCGCAGCTCGCCGAGACCGCGACCCCGGACCTCTGGATGGACGCGGCCAAGGCGATCATGACCACCGACACCTTCCCGAAGGTCGCCACCGCGACCGTCAAGCTCGGCAAGGCCAAGGTGACGATCAACGGCATGGCCAAGGGCGCCGGCATGATCATGCCCGACATGGCGACCATGCTCTCCTTCATCTTCACCGACGCACCGCTGTCGGCCGGTGTGCTGCAATCGCTGCTCAAGGCCGGCGTCGAGGACACCTTCAACGCGCTGACCATCGACGGCGACACCTCGACCTCGGACACGCTGCTAGCCTTTGCGACCGGCGCCGCGGCCGCCAATGGCGCGCCGAAGATTTCGCGCGCCAGCGACCCGCGGCTGAAGGCCTTCACCAAGGCGTTCCAGCAGATCCTCGCTGACCTCTCCGAGCAGGTGGCGCGCGACGGCGAAGGCGCGCGCAAGCTGGTCGAGGTCGTGGTCGAGGGCGCGACGACAAAGCCGTCGGCGCGCAAGATCGCGATGTCGATCGCCAATTCGCCGCTGGTGAAGACCGCGATCGCCGGCGAGGACGCCAATTGGGGCCGCGTCGTGATGGCGGTCGGCAAGGCGGGCGAACCCGCCAACCGCGACAAGCTCTCGATCTCCTTCAACGGCATCCGCGTCGCCAAGAGCGGCGCGCGCGACCCGTCCTACAATGAGAAAGAGGTGTCGGAGGCGATGAAGGCGCCGAAGATCCAGATCAAGGTTGCGCTCGGCCTCGGCAAGGCGAAAGACCGCGTGCTGACCTGCGACCTCACCAAGGAGTACGTCGCGATCAACGGCGATTACCGGTCGTAGGCCGCGCTCGTCACCGCGAGGAGTACTATTCTCCGCCCGTCATCCTGAGGTGCGAGCGGAGCGAGCCTCGAAGGATGTACGGCCCCGATGGCGCCGCGCGGAGAGAGCCGGGCCGTCGACCCTTCGAGACGCCGCGCGAAAGCGCGGCTCCTCAGGGTGACGGTGAGAGAGGGTATGGGCTTTCGCTAACTGCTGATCCGCGCGTCGGCGACCGCCTTCTTGAACAAGGCGTTCATCGCGTCCGCGATGCCCTGCGTCGGGCTGACCTCGAAATAGAAGCCCGGCGACGCGCAGGCCTGCATGTTCTGCGCGATCTGGCTGTTCGGCGACGGACCGAACGGGCCCTGGTTGAACGGATCGATCCAGGTCATGTACCAGTTGTTGGTCGGCAGCTGCAGGTAGGTGGTGTAGAGCACTGCGATCTTGATATTGCGCTTCTTGATCGCATCACAGAGCGCCGGGTTGATCGGCGACTGGCAGCGATTGCTGCCGGTGATCGGCTTCAGGCA
This sequence comes from Bradyrhizobium sp. INPA03-11B, assembly GCF_040446015.1. Taxonomy (NCBI): domain Bacteria; kingdom Pseudomonadati; phylum Pseudomonadota; class Alphaproteobacteria; order Hyphomicrobiales; family Nitrobacteraceae; genus Bradyrhizobium; species Bradyrhizobium sp. INPA03-11B. The sequence goes on along the minus strand of NZ_JASGSR010000113.1, from coordinate 1,768 downwards.
GCTTGAATTGGGTTCATCGGCGACGCCGTCGGACACGAAGAACAGATACTTCATCGGCGCCGACGACGTGCCGGCGCCCGGGTTTGCGATCGCGTTGTTGATCTGCGGAAAGATCGCGGTGAACTGGCTGTCCTTGTCCGCGGTATAGGAATCGTTGTTGCCGTAGACGCCCATCAGATCGATGTTGCCCGCCGCCGACTTTGCACTCGACAGGCTGGACGACAGCGAAAACAGGCTGCGCAGGCCGTAGGTCGCCGAGGACGCGCCGAAGTCATAGATCGCCATGCGGAACTGGCTCGAATAGGTCTGGGTCGCCGCCGCGGTGTCCATCAATTGCTGGGTCGCACTGCGAAGCACGTCGATCCGCGTCGTCACGCCGAGCGATTTCGCCAGATTGTAGTAGTTGTTGGGATCATTGTAGTCGTGGCAGGCGAAGGCGCATTGGTCGTTCGGCTTGAAGCTGTTGCCGGTGGTGGCCTTGACCAGGGCGGCGACGTCGGTCGGCGTGGCGCCGACCCCCATCGACGGCGAATTGTCGAGCAGCAGATAGAAATCGATATAGAGCGGCATGTTCGCGGTCGAGGTCGACGTACCGGACACGCTCACCTTGCTCCGCCCCATCACGCCGAGGAACATGGTCGGGACGTCTGCGGTGAACTGGACCGTCGAGGTGATGGTGCCGCCGCTCTTGGTCATGGTCGGCGTCACACCGGTCAGGGTGAAGCCGTTCTGGTTGGAGATGTTGCCGTTGAAGATCTTCCTCGCATCGGCTTCTCCCGCCGAGATCTCGCCGTCCGAGGTCATGGCGCCCGCCGCGATGAAGCCGGGCGATGCTTTGGCGACCGATCCGACGCTCGCAGCATCAGCGGCCGATATCAGCTTGCTGCGGATCTGGTTGGCACGGGAATAGTCGACCGCGCATCCGACAGCGATGAGCAGCGGCAGCAGAGCGAGGCCAAAGATCATTGCGATGTTGCCGGAGCGATCGCGGCGGAAACGGCTGATGGTCCGGATCAAGGTGCTCATGGGTTATGTCGGCAAAGAAAATGATGGGTCGATCAACCCATTCACCCTGCCGACCGCGAATTAAGGCCGAATTATCGCGCGCGCAGAAAAGACCCGCGAACACAAATCGTTTGGCTGACGGCGCGGAGCTGGTTAATGAAAGCTTGCTGACTCATTGTTTGAGCATGATCTTTTCGGAAAACCGCTTCGCACTTTTCCGGATCATGCTTCAGAAGGGACATCCGGGCCGCATGGCTGACATCAAGCTGACCCTCGTCGTCGCCTGCGCGCTGGTCGATGCCGACAAACGCGTGCTGCTGGCGCAGCGCCCGGAAGGCAAGGCGCTGGCGGGCCTGTGGGAATTCCCCGGCGGCAAGATCGAGCCGGGCGAGCGGCCGGAGCAGACCCTGATCCGCGAGCTGCACGAGGAGATCGGCATCACCGTGAGCGAGCCCTGCCTCGCGCCGCTGACCTTCGCCAGCCATGCCTACGAGACCTTCCATCTCTTGATGCCGCTCTACATCTGCCGCCGCTGGGAGGGCATGGCGGTGGCGCGCGAGGGCCAGAACCTCGCCTGGGTCCGCGCGGGCAAGCTGCGCGACTACCCGATGCCGCCCGCGGACATCCCGCTGCTGCCGCATCTGATGGATTTGCTGCTGTGACCTTCTTCGCCTCACCCACCTGGGGGGCAGGGCTATCGCATGTGGCCGAGGAGTTCGAAGAGGAAGGCATCGTTCCATCCGGCGCGCTTGAGCTTGCCACG
>NZ_JASGSR010000112.1:0-25629 GCF_040446015.1 Bradyrhizobium sp. INPA03-11B | reverse complement strand
GGTATTATACCGGCGGAAAGCAGATGACGCTCGACCAGTTCCGTGCGGGGCAGGAGCAGATCATCAAGGCGCTGGAACAGCGGACGCCTGGACAGCGCATTACGCTGCTCGGCGTTGACGGCGACAAGGGCACGGCGACGCCGCGCATGTTCAAGGCACGGCGCCTGACCGTGACGCCGGGCGGCGCGAGCGAGTATCAAGTCAGCGGCTTGCTGATCGGCGGACAAGGCTCCGCCAGCCTGATCAGTTCGGCGCGCGACGAGAAGGCCAGCAACGATAATTACGCAAAGTTTGCCGCCGCAGCGAAGCTCGTGCTGGCGCCCAAAACCAGGTGATCCGATGAAATCAGCCGTCCTCGTCTTCCCCGGCATCAATCGCGAGCGCGACATGGCGCGCGCACTCAAGCTCGCATCCGGCAACGAGACCGCGATGGTCTGGCACGCCGAGACCGCGCTGCCCAAAGGCACCGACCTCGTGGTGGTGCCGGGCGGCTTCTCCTACGGCGATTATCTGCGCTGCGGCGCGATCGCGGCGCGCGCGCCCGTCATGGACGCGGTGCGCGACTTCGCCGCCAAGGGCGGGCTCGTGCTCGGCGTCTGCAACGGTTTCCAGATCCTCTGCGAGTCCGGCCTGTTGCCGGGCGTGCTGATGCGCAATGCCGCGCTGAAATTCGTCTGCCGTGACGTGCATATGAAGGTCGAGCGCTCCGACACCCCGTTCACCCGCGGCTACAATGCCGGCCAGGTGATCCGCGTGCCGGTGGCGCATGGCGAAGGCAATTACGAGGCGGACGAGGAGACGCTGAAGCGTCTCGAGGGCGACGGGCGGGTGCTCTACCGCTACTGCTCGCCTGAGGGCGTGGTCGATGAGACCTCCAACTTCAACGGCGCGGCGCATTCGATCGCCGGCATCGTCAACGAGCGCGGCAATGTGCTCGGCATGATGCCGCATCCGGAAAACCACGTCGAAGAGATCATGGGCTGCACCGACGGCCGCGGCCTCTTCGCAGGGCTGGTCCAGCAGTTCGAAAAGGTGGCGTAATCACCATGCTCGGACGGTGGTTCGCGGCCGCCGCGGCGTTGCTGCTTGCGACGGCGGCGCAGGCGCAGGACTTCCCGAAGCGTCCGATCACGATGATCGTGCCGTTCACAGCCGGCGGTACCTCCGACGTGATCGCTCGCGCGGTCGCCGACCAAATGAGCGCGGCGCTCGGCCAGAGCATCATCATCGAGAATGTCGGCGGCGCCGGCGGCTCGACCGCGCTGACTCGCGCCTCGCGCGCCGAGCCGGACGGCTACACGATTGCGATCGGCAACGCCGGCACCAATGCGGCGACCTACACGATCTATCCAAAACTGTCGTTCACGCCCGACTCCTTTGCGCCGATCGCCGTCGTGGCGAAGACCTTCGGCATCGTCGCGCTGCGCAAGGATTTTCCGGCCAAGGATCTCAAGGAATTCATTGACTACGCGAAGAAGAATCCGGGCAAGGTCAACCTCGGCCATGCCGGCGTCGGCTCGTCGAATTACCTGATCTGCAAGAGTTTCGTGCATGCCGCCGGGATCGACGTGCAGCTGGTCGGCTATCGCGGCGCGGCGCTCGCGCTGACGGATGCGATCGGCAGCCAGATCGACGGCGTCTGCGATGCCGCGGCCTCGGTGTCGCAGGCGATCGACGACAAACTGGTGAAAGCGGTCGTGGTCGGTTCGACGGTGCGGCTCGCCTCGCTGCCGGCGCTGCCAACCTCGGCCGAGGCCGGGCTGCCCGAGTTCGAGGCGCAGGGCTGGAACGGCCTGTTCGCACCGAAGGGCACGCCGCCGGAGATCATCGCCAAGCTCAACGCCGCGGCGCGCACCGCGGTCGCAAGCGACGCAGTGAAGAAGCGCTTCCTCGACCTGTCGACGGTCGCCCCCGACGCCAATGAACTCACACCCGAGGCGCTGCAGCAACTCGTGACCCGCGACGTCGCGAAATACCGCGCGCTGCTGGCGGACGACAAGAAGTAGCGCCTCCGCGGCGTGCAACTCCCTATTGCGGACACAGTCTGCGGCAAGCCTGCGTTCAGGTCTGATCGGGGATGCGGTCATGCGCCGTGTTGTCTTGCGCTGCTGCGCCGGCATGGCGCTCGCTTGGCTCGTTGCCGGTGCCGCGGCCGACGAACAGTCTGACTTGACTTACTCACCCTGGGCGAAGTTCTGCCTGGGCGATGCCTGCTTTGTCGGGCGAGACGGTCGATTGAAGATAGAGAACGTCGACTGCGGGCCGGTCGTATCAGCAACGCTCATCGCGCGCACCGGAGATACCAGGAAGACATTGCGCGTCACCCTGCCGACCCGGGTGAAGGTCGAACGTGGCGTTCGGATCATCCTCGATCAGGGGCAGGCGATTGAGCGGCCCTACACGAGCTGCTTTGCCAGCGGTTGCATCGCGGACTACGACGCGGGGCCGGAACTGGTCGATCAGCTCAAGCGAGGGCATACGCTTGCCCTGCAAGCAATCGACAAGGCCAATTCGCCGATCAGCCTGATCGTACCACTTGCCGGCTTCGCTGATGCCTACGATGGACCCGCACAAGAGGCGAAGGTGATCGAGCTTTCGAAGGAGGAAATGCAGGCGAGATCGGAGCAGGAAAAGCGCGCTGAAGAGGAGCGCAAGGCCCGCTGCGAAGCGCAATAGGGACCATGAACCTGGACCATTCCGTCCGCGACCAATGCAGGGATAGTCGCTTCCGTTTCACAATCTCTTCACGCTAGTGCAGTCGGCATGGCAACCGAGGATTGTCACGACGTGCTGGGCACGTTATGACGGAGACGATTTGGATGATGTGTCCGGCTCGCTGGGATTCCTGATGCCTGTTGCATTGGTCGTATTGCTGCTCGACATCACGCTGATCTACCACGCCTCGCGCACCGGGCGTTTGCAGCCGTGGGCTTTCATCATCCTGATGGTGCCGCTGATCGGCGCGTTCGCCTACATCGTCGTCGAGCTGATCCCGGAATGGTGGGGCGGACCGGGTGCCGCGCAGGCGCGCAAGCGCGTCGCCAACCGGCTCGATCCGGAGAAGCGGTACCGCGAATTGTCCGACCGGCTCGCGACGTCGGACACGATCGCCAACCGTGCGGCACTCGCCGCGGAGTGTCACACCATCGGCCGCTTCGAGGAGGCGGAGAGTCACTACGACCACGTGTTGCGGCTGCCGCAGGGCGACGATCCTGCCTACGCGCTGGCTAAGGCGCAGGCCCAGTTCGCCCGCAAGCAGCCGGCCGAGGCGCTGGCGACGCTCGATGCCCTGCGCGAGCGCTGGCCGGATTTCGAGTCCGCCGAGGGGCATCTGCTTTATGCGCGTTCACTTGCCGAGATCGGACGGCTCGACGAGGCGCTGGAGGAATATCAGGCGGTGTCGCAGTATTTTCCGGGCGCGGAGGCGCGGGTGCGCTATGGCCTGTTGCTGCAGCTGGTCGGCCGCACCGCGGAGGCGCGCATCGTGTTCAACGAGCTGTTGATCCAGATGCGCCGCGCGCCGAAATATCTGCGCGACGCTCAGGCCGAATGGCTCTCGATTGCCGAGAAACAGCTGTCGGCTTGAGCTTGGACTAGAGCCTTCGCAGCCAGCGCTTGACCGCGTCGGCCGGCACCGTCATCGCGGCGACGCCGAACATGACCAGCACGAGCCCCAGCACTAGGTTCGACGGCACGGATTCCCCGAGCAGGATCACCGACAACGCGACGCCGATCGGAATCCGCAAGTAACCTTGCGCATTTGTCGTGAGCGTGCCGAGCCGCGTCAGGCATATGTAGAACAGCATCAACCCGAATGCGCTGGAGAAGATGCCCATCACGACGGTGGCGACCAGCGCCTGCGGCGTCGGGTGCAGTGTCCAGGGATGGTCGACGATCAGCGTGACCGGCAACAGCACGGTGCCGCCGAACAGCAGCGAGCCGGCGGCGACCACCATCGGATCGTAGTCCGACAGCCGAAGCCCGAAGATCGTGGCGCAGGCGAACGAGACGGTGGCGAGCAGGATCGCGATCTCGGCGAAGATCTCCTTGCCGAATCCCGAGAGCGCGTCGAGGCCGATGATCGCGACCGTGCCGGCGAGGCCGAGGATCGCGCCGACCAGCTTGAGCAGCGAGGCCGGCTCGTGCCGCGTGATCGCCCAGGTGATGAGGAAGGCGAAGATCGGCGTCGTCGAGGCCAGCACCACGGTGTTGGACGCCGGCACGTAGAGCTGCGCCCAGGTGATCACCAGGAACGGGATCGTCGAGTTGATGGTCTGCTGGAAGGCGAACAGCTTCCAGGCCTTGACGTCGGTTGGGATGCGGATGCCGCGGATCCGCAGCACCACGAGCAGAAAGAAGGCGGCCACCAGCGAGCGCGCCGAGATGAAGGTGACCGGCGGGATCGAGCCGAGCCCGATCTTGGTCAGCGGATAGGTCGAGCTCCAGCAGCAGGCGAGCGCCAGCAGCAGCGCATAGTCGCGCCAGCTATGCGCACCGGGCGCGGTGGACAGGCTGGGCGTGATCGCGGGAGCCGTCACGCCACCCGTGTTTGCTGTGCTCTTCGGCACCTTGATTGGCTCCCTTCGCGCATTGTCGCGCGATGAGCCGAATGTAGCTTGGCCGCAGGTCGAAAGGCTAGGGCGGAAAAGGCGACGAACGCCGGCTCGGCGTCCGTCGCGCGGAATTTGCGTGAAAGGCTAAAGCGCGATCAGCACCGCGCTTTAGTTTCTGTTTGAACATGGTCCTGCCGGAAAAGCCGCTTCGCGCTTTCCGGACCGCGCTCTAGCGCAGGACTTCGTTCAGCACCTCGCCGTCGACGTGATGCGGCGTCGTGCCGAGGATCCGCATGACGGTCGGCGCCACGTCGATGTTGCGCATGTGCCGCACCACGGTGTCCTTCCGGATCTGCGGCCCCGCGGCGATGAACGTCGCGCTCATCACCGGAAGCTCGGGGTCGTGACCATGGGCGCCGTAGAAGTTCGGCATCGACAGCGCGGTGGTTGCCGAATTGAACGGCGCGTCGCCCTGGCGTGCGACGCCGGGGTTCTGGATGCCGTCGAAATTATAGCCCGGCGCCATCAGCGCGAACACGTCGCCATAGTCCTGGCCGACCGTCTTGCTGGTGCACTGCCCGGTACCGGCGTCGCATTGCAGCGGTCGGGTCTCGACGACGGTGAAGATGCGCTGATCCCTAAGCGAGTAGTTGAAGCGCGCATTGGGATCGACCGCGTTCTTCACCGCATCGGTGATCTGCGCCACCAGGGCGCGATAGGTCGCGAGATCGACGGTGCCGCCGAGTTCGCGGTTCTGCAGGTTGACGTAGATGTCGGCGGCAGGACCCGAGGTGCGGACGCCGACCTTGCTGGTGTCGATGCCGGCGTTGCGCAGGATGTTGGTGAGATTGACCGAAGTGTGGAACGGCGCGAAGCCGTGATCCGACACCACGACGACGTTGCTGTCATGGCCCGCGGCATCGGCGATCTGCTTCACCGCCTTGTCGGCGGTCTGGTAGGCGAAGCGGATGTAGGAGGCGTAGCGCTTGACCTTGGCGGAATCCTGGTTGGCACCGATCGAGTTCGGGTCGGCGGGGTTGGTGCCCTGGCGCGGATCGGTGAGCAGGAATTGGTGCTCGGAGCCGTCGGGCTGCTCGATATAGACCATCACGAGGTCGGCATCCGGATGGGTCTTGATCGCGCGCTCGCCGATGTTGGCCTGGTAGCGCACGAAGGTCTTCACCATGTCCTCGTACATCATCTCGATCTCGACGTCGGGGAAGTTGGTGAAGCCGGGGCTCAAGCGCTCCGGAATCCGGAAATCGGCCTGCGGACGCCAGAACCCGATGTTGTTGTTGATGTCGTCGACATCGGCGAGCACCGGCGTGTTGCGCGGGATGTAGTTGGCGCCGTAGCGGGCGAAGCGCACCACCGAGAGATCCGGCGACAGCGCCGAGACGAAGTAGGCGGCACCGACCTTGGCGCCGCTGCCCTCGAAGAAGAACGGCGCGTTCTCGCCGCCGAACTTGACATAGGCGGGCCCGGTCGACGGCGCGTGGAACGGCCCCGCGGTGATGCCGCGGTTCTCGTCGAAGAACACCAGCGTGTCGTAATTCACCTTGCGATCATTTGTCGTGTCGATCGCGGCGACACGGATCGAGTATTTGACGTCGAGCGTCGATGCGCTGGTGCAGGTCGCGGTCGCCGCGGCGGAGCACGAGAACGTCTCGATCGGCGCCGAGGTCACCAGCACGGGGCTGAACGAGAAATGGCCCGCGGCCTGCAGCGCCGCCACGATGCCGGGATCGGCCGCGAAATCGCTGCGCGACAGCGTAAAGCCCTGGGCGCCGATGCCGCCGAACGCGCCGAACGGCACCGTGAAGTCGGTGACGCGGGTCGGCTGCGCCGGCTGCACCACGGTCTTGTTGATGGAGATGTCGGCGCCGTCGCCGCCGGGCCAGGTCGCGGTGACGACCTTCTTGCCCTGCTGGCGCAGCTGCACCCACAGCGGCTGCGCCGTCGGGTTTGCCGTCGGCCCGAGCGGGCTCTCATTGTAGCCGCCGATCGGCGCCGCAAAGCCGCTGATGCTGCTGGAGATCGGCCCGACGATCGGCTGGAACGTGTTCGAGGGGATGTCGTTATGTACCGCGGTCGAACCGGTCGCGATCGCGATGTGCGAGACCGCGGTGAGCGACGGTGACGCCGTCACGTTCTGCATTGCGACCGCGCCGCGCCGGCTGAGACGGGCGAGGCCGCCGTCGCGCGGCAGCACGCCTTCCTCGATGAATTTCTGAATGAAATCGGGTTTTGCGCCGTCGAGCGAGATCATCACCACGCGCGGCTTGCGGCCATGATGACCGCCGTCATGGTCTTGGTCTTGATCCTGACCGCGGGAATCGGTGCCGCGATCGCCATTATCGCCGTCCTGTCCGGCGCGCGCCGGAGTTGCGGTCCATGCCAGCGATGCGACAAGCGACATCGCCGTCGTTACCGAAACGAACGTTTTCAATTTCATGAGAATGCCCCAACCTCGCTACGCGAATGCACAAACGGAAACTGTTCGGCAATCTACGGAGGCTTGGCTGACGGGCATGTGACGCATGCGCGACGACGCAACGACAGCACGTCGTCGCGTCACAACTGCCGTATGGATTGCGTCGCGCGAAGAACGCACGTGAACACAACGCGCTAGAGCCGTGCCGTCGATTCAATCCGCGCCGATGTAACGGCTGGATGACGACGTGTATTCACAGGCCTCGCGTGTTGTCGCGCGAAGCGGGTGGCGCGCGCACTTACGCAGTCGGCTCCGCCGGAGCCTTGCGCTTCACGCGCTTGATGGTGCCGGAGAAGGTGAACAGCGGCCGCTCGGCCGAGGTCAGCATGCCGCGCACGAAGATCAGCGAGCCGCCGGCGCGGGTGACCTCGCCGGTGCATTCGATCAAATCGCCCTCGCGGGCCGCATCGAGGAATTCCGAGGCGAACGAGACCGTGACGCCGGGGCCCTGGAGTACCGAGGCCGCAAGCGCGAACAGGCAGTAATCCGCAAAGGTCATGAAGCAGCCGCCATGAACGTTGCCGGAGCCGTTGAGGTGCTTCTTGGCGACCCGGAACGCGCAAGAGATGCGGCCGTTCTCGTCCATGCGGTGGTAAAATGGGCCGGTATGGGTCTCGAAATTGTCCCGCGTCCAGGTTCGCCAGCCGGCGAATTCGCCCTCGGTTTCGACGTGCAGGTCGGGGCGGCGGTTGAATGCGGTGTTGAGTGCGGTCGGGGCGAGTTCGTTCACGAAATCTGGGCCTTCAATTATCGGGTTCGGGTCCTTAAATCCGATCCATCCCCATTGTGCAAATCCCGGGTGCCAACCCCAAGCCGCGTGCAACCGCCGCAAAGCTCTGGACAGGCCGGAAATGGGCCGTAAAAGGCCTTTTCGCCCCCGTTCGATCTACCTATTAAGGGTCCCATGACCGCGCCCAAGAACGAACCTCAAATCACCCCCGAACTCGTCGCCGCCCACGGGCTGAAGCCGGACGAGTATGAGCGCATCCTCAAGCTGATCGGGCGGGTTCCGACCTTCACCGAGCTCGGCATCTTCTCGGCGATGTGGAACGAGCATTGCTCGTACAAGTCGTCCCGCATCCATCTGCGCGGGCTGCCGACCAAGGCGCCCTGGGTGATCCAGGGCCCCGGCGAGAATGCCGGTGTGATCGACATCGGCGACGGCCAGGCCGTGGTCTTCAAGATGGAGAGCCACAACCACCCGAGCTATATCGAGCCCTACCAGGGCGCGACCACCGGCGTCGGCGGCATCCTGCGCGACGTCTTCACCATGGGCGCGCGCCCGATCGCCTGCCTGAACGCGCTGAGCTTCGGCGCGCCCGAGCATCCCAAGACCCGGCACCTGGTGTCCGGCGTGGTCGCGGGCGTCGGTGGCTACGGCAATTCGTTCGGCGTGCCGACGGTCGGCGGCCAGGTGCGCTTCCACACCCGCTATGACGGCAACATCCTGGTCAACGCGATGGCGGTGGGCCTCGCGGATGCCGACAAGATCTTCTACGCGGCGGCCTCCGGCGTGAACATGCCGATCGTCTATCTCGGCTCCAAGACCGGCCGCGACGGCATCCATGGCGCCTCGATGGCCTCGGCCGAATTCGACGACGCCTCCGAGGAGAAGCGCCCGACCGTGCAGGTCGGCGATCCCTTCGCCGAGAAGCTGCTTTTGGAAGCCTGCCTCGAGATCATGGAAGCGGACTGCGTGATCGCGATCCAGGACATGGGCGCGGCCGGCCTGACCTGCTCAGCGGTCGAGATGGGCGCCAAGGGAGACCTCGGCGTCGAGCTCGACCTCAGCGCGGTGCCGACCCGCGAGACCGGCATGAGCGCCTACGAGATGATGCTCTCGGAGAGCCAGGAGCGCATGCTCATGGTGCTCAAGCCGGAGAAGGAGCAAGAGGCCGAGGCGATCTTCCGGAAATGGGGGCTCGATTTCGCCATCGTCGGCTACACCACGCCGACCAAGCGCTTCGTCGTCAAGCATGGCGGCGACGTGATGGCCGATCTGCCGATCAAGGAGCTCGGCGACGAGGCGCCGGTCTATGACCGTCCGCACGTCGCCTCAAACGCGTTGCCGGTGATCCGCGGCCAGGACGTCAAGCCGCCGCTCGGCATCGCAGACGCGCTGGAGAAGCTGATCGGCACGCCCGAGCTGTGCTCGAAGCGCTGGGTGTGGGAGCAGTACGACCACGTCATTCTCGGCAACACCATGCAGCGCCCCGGCGGCGATGCGGCGGTGGTCCGCGTCGAGGACGGCCCAAAGGGGCTTGCGCTCACCGTCGACGTCACGCCGCGCTATTGCGAGGCCGATCCGTTCGAGGGCGGCAAGCAGGCGGTCGCGGAAGCCTGGCGCAACATCACCGCGGTCGGCGGCCGGCCGCTCGCGATCACCGACAACCTCAATTTCGGCAATCCGGAGCGGCCCGAGATCATGGGCCAGTTCGTCGGCTGCCTGAAGGGCATTGCGGAAGCTTGCATCGCGCTCGACTTCCCGGTCGTCTCCGGCAACGTCTCGCTCTACAACGAGACCAACGGCCGCGGCATCCTGCCGACGCCCTCGATCGGCGGCGTCGGCGTGCTCGACGACTTCACGAAATCCGCCACCCTGGCGTTCAAGGCGGCGGGCGAGGCGATACTTTTGGTGGGCGATACCCACGGCTGGCTCGGCCAGTCGGTCTATCTGCGCGACGTCTGCGGCCGCGAGGAGGGCGCTCCGCCGCCGGTCGATCTCGCCACCGAGAAGCGCAATGGCGACGTGGTGCGCGGCATGATCCGCGCCGGCACTGCGACCGCGGTGCATGACGTTTCCGACGGCGGGCTCCTGATCGCGCTCGCCGAGATGGCGATCGCGAGCGGCATCGGCGCGCAGCTGTTGGCGGCGCCGTCGTCCATCGTGCCGCATGCCTATTGGTACGGCGAGGATCAGGCCCGCTACATCGTCACCGTGCCTGCGGCGGATGCCGGTCTCGTGCTGGCGAAGATGAAGGGGGCAGGCGTGCCCTGCGCGCGGATCGGCACCATCGGCGGCGATGCCATTGCGGTCGCCGGCGAGGCGCCGGTGACCGTCGAAAGCCTGTCCCGCGCCTTCGAGCACTGGCTGCCGAACTACATGCGCGGTGCTGCCGCCTGATCCGGCTGGATCAGGCGCTATCGCGTGTCGCAAAGATCCCAATGGCGCGATGAACCCATCATCGCGCTATTCCTTTTTGTGCGAGCCCGATCCTTTGGATCAAGCCCAAAGCGCGATGAGATCGGATTGAACCGTCATCGTGCCTTAGCTTTTTGTTCGGGCATGATCTCCGCGCAAACGCTACGCGTTTGTCGCGAGGGAAAACCGCTTCGCACTTTTCCGGATCGTGCTCTATGTCGCGCCGCGGACCGCGCGCCACGCAAAGATGATGATACAGGCGCCGATGAAGCCGGCGACGAGATAGCCGATCCAGCCTCCGCCGAGCGACACGCCGATCAGACCCAACAGCCAGTTCGCCAGCGCGGCGCCGACGATGCCGAGGATGATGTTCATGAAGATGCCGGTTCCGGACTTCATGATCATCTCGGCGAGCCAGCCGGCCAATCCGCCGACGATGATTGCCGCGATCCATCCAACTTGAGGGTCGTTCATTCTGGGACTCCCTAGGTCAAGCAGTCCGGCCAGCATACCTTAGAATCACCCGGCGGCATGTGACCAATGGCAGGGTGTGCGTAACTTGTCGGTCGCGATTTGCCGTCAAGCCTGCCGCTTGCGCCGCTGCTCCATGCCGACGCTGCGGCGAGCCATTTCGTCATCGGCAGCAACTTGGTGATCGGTACGCTGTTCGTGCCGCCGACCTCTAAATCATGATCGCCCGTGACCCCGCGCTGCGAAGCGTGGCGGCGAGGAGCGTGATCAAAGCACGTATTTCGAGCCGGGAATCTTGCGCAGTACAGCGGTCGCGGCCCAGCTCAGCGCCACGGTGCCGAACAACGCGATCGCGGCCTTGGCGATCGCCGGCAATTCCATGTCGAACAGCCAGTATTGCAGCCACAGCACGATCGGATAGTGCACCAGGAACATGCCGTAGGCGTCACCCTGCATGCGATCGAGCAGCGTCGGGCCCGCCGCCTTCGATTGCAGGAAGTAGGCCAGGATCGCGAACATGATCGAGGCGCTGAACAGCACGTAGAAGCTGCCGTAGATCGCGAGGTACCAACCCGGCAACGGGTCGGGGTTACCGATGATCTGCCGCTTGATGTAGATCATCACCCACATCAGGCAGTAGGGGATCAATGTGATGCCGGTCCAGAACCAGCGCCGCTCGGTCAGCCGTCCGTTCGCGCTGAGCAGGCCGTTCTCGAAGTTCGCCGAGCCGATCCCCGCACCGATGAAGAAGTAGCACGCATACAGCAGCACCCGGCTCGCCTGCACCGAGAACGGTCCGAGCTCGAACCAGTAGTTCTGGCCGTAATGGACCAGCATCGGCAAATAGAAGGCGGCACTGACGACGACGAGGAACAGCCAGAACTTCGAGGGGCGTTCAAATCCCTTGACCGACAGGCGGTTGATCGGTTCGAGCAGGCGCGACGACACCCGGTACAGCACGCTTGCCGTCAGGTCTAAGGCCATCAGGACCCAGACGAACCAGATCGGGCCGCTCGGCCAGGGCCCGTAGATCATGGTCCTCCACCAGAATTCGGAGAAGGTCAGGTCGGGCGTCGCACGCAGCGCGATCGCGTAATAGGCGATCGGAATCACGGTGAACGCGCAGATCACGAAGGGCAGGCCGAGCCGCAGCAGCCGGTCGCGCAGGAAGATCAGCCACGGCTTGTTGCCGAGCCCGGGCCACACGAACAGCCCCGACAGGAAGAAGAACATCGCCATGAAGAAGCTGTCGGTGGCGAGCACCATGCAGTCGAAGCCGATCCACGACGTCGGATCGGTGTGCCCGAAATAGGTGTAGGGGATCACCGCGTGGTGCAGCAAAACGACCAGCGTCAGGAAGGTGCGCGCACGATCGAGGGCGACGTTGCGTTTGTGGAGCTTCGGTGCTGCCTGGACGTCGACGGCCGGAGCCGCGTGAGCAATCGATTTCATGGTGCCCCCAGCCGGGTCTGCACCCGGATGTTGCAATTGGGAACCCGATTCAGCAAGTAGGAATTGTCTCGATTCCGTGGTGTCGAGGTCGGTCATCTCAGCGCGTCTGTTTCGATTTGGAACTGGAATATTGAGCGGGCGTTGTCGGGAAGGCTGGCGGGCGCACCGAGCGCACGCGGCTTTGAGGAGCAAGCAATGACACTGCTGAAATGGGCGTTGATCTTCCTTGTCGTCTCGATCATCGCGGGCTTGCTCGGCTTCACCGGCATCTCAGCCGCCTCCGCCGATATCGCACGCTTCCTGTTCTACGTGTTCGTCGTGATCTTCCTGGTGCTCCTGATCCTCGGGCTCACGATATTCAGGGTCTAGCGGCGATCCGTCCGCACATTCCCGTCGTCATGCCCGGGCCTTGCCCGGGCATTTACGTTCTCAGGCCGAGCCTCACGCCGAGGCGCCGGGCACGGCCCGGCGTCGCGGCAGGCCAGACGGCCTAGGCGACTTCTTCGATCTTCACCTTGTCGGGATAGAACGCGAGGTGGCCGGCGATCTCGGTCATCGCCGGGAAGGGCTCCTCATAGGTCCAGATCGCATTGTCCAGCGTCTTGCCGTTGGCCTTGATGCTGAAATAGCTCGCATCCCCCTTGTAAGGGCAATGCGTGGTCCGCTCGGTGCGGGTCAGAAGCGCCATGTTGGCGTCCTGCCGGGGGACGTATTGCACCGCCGGATAGCTCGCTTCCTTCAAGGTCAGCGCATGGGTCGTCTCGGCGATGACGACGCCACCGGCGGTGACGCGGACGCGTTTGGCATTGGGCGTGATCGTGATCGGATGGTCGGGGCCGGGGAGCTTCATGAATCTGCGCCTCTTCTGGTCATTTCGGCGTGATGGCTTGTGACCGATTGATGCAGGTTTAAATCGCTGGGAATGGGAATATAGTGTGCGCTGGGATGACCTAGAAGACCTCAAGGACTAGGTTTTATCCTGGCCGAATCGGCCCTGATTCGAACGACCTGACGGAGGTGGACTGGGATGCCGATGGACGCCCGTGATATCGAATCGATGATCAAGGCAGCTATCCCGGACGCCGAGGTGACGATCCGCGACCTGGCAGGCGACGGCGACCACTACGCGGCCACTGTCGTTTCCGAGTCATTCCGCGGCAAGTCCCGCGTCCAGCAGCACCAGATCGTCTACCAGTCGCTGAAAGGCCAGATGGGCGGCGTGCTGCATGCGCTCGCCCTGCAGACCGGGGTGCCGGAAGGCTAGGCCCCCGGCCAGCGGCGGGGGCCTCGAGCGATGGCAGATAATCCGCGCGGAGCGATGTTTCGCGTCATCGTGCCGAACCAGCACAGCCGCGTCACCAATGCCGAGCTGTTCTTCGACCTCGTCTTCGTCTTCGCCGTCACGCAGCTGTCGCACACGCTGCTGCACCACTTCACCCTGCTGGGCGCGGTGCAGGTCACGCTGCTGTTTCTCGCGGTGTGGTGGGTGTGGGTCTACACCACCTGGGTCACCAACTGGCTCAATCCCGACCTGACGCCGGTCCGCCTGCTGCTGTTCGTCCTGATGCTGGGCGGGCTGCTGCTGTCGACCTCGATCCCGACCGCCTTCGAGGGCCGCGGGCTGTGGTTTGCCGGGACCTATGCGGCGATGCAGGTCGGCCGCACGGCGTTCTGGCTGCTGGCGACGCCGCGGCGACGCACCGCGGTGCGCCACAATGCGATCCGCATCCTGACCTGGTTGAGCTGCTCGGCCGTGCTCTGGATCCTCGGCGGCTTTGCCGAGCACGAGACGCGGATGTGGCTCTGGATCGCGGCGCTGACAATCGAATATGTCGCGCCGGCCGCGCGGTTCTGGACCCCGGGGCTCGGGTTCTCCTCGATGGAAGCGTGGTCGGTCGAGGGCGGCCACATGGCCGAGCGCTGCGCCGGCTTTATCATCATCGCGCTCGGCGAGGCGATCGTGGTCGACGGCGCGACGTTCGCCGAGCTGACCTGGACGCCGGAGAATGTCACAGCGTTTATCTCGGCGCTGGTCGGCAGCATTGCGATGTGGTGGATCTATTTCCACAAGGGCGCCGAGGCCGGCTCCGAGATGATTTCGAAGGCGGAGGAATCCGGCCGCGTGGCGCGGATCGCCTACACGTATCTGCACATGCCTATCGTCGGCGGCATCATCCTCACCGCGGTCGCCGACGAACTGGTGCTGAAGCACCCGTCCGGCCTTTCCGACCTCAAGACGATCGTCAGCTCGGTCGGTGGCCCCATGCTGTTCCTGGTCGGGACCATCCTGTTCAAGCACGTGATCCGCAACTTCCTGCAGCTCTCGCACGGCGTCGGCATCATCGCGCTGGCGATCACGGCCTATTTCGCCGGCGCGATGTCGCCGCTGGTGCTCTCGATCGTCACCACCGCAATCATGATCGTGGTCGCGGCGTGGGAGTCGATCTCGCTGCGGTCGACTGAAGAGGAAGAATAGCGAGGGCCGTTAGCTGCGGTCGGCCGTCGCCACCCGGTGCTGCCAATACACGAACAGCGGCGCACCGATCACTTCGAGCAGGGTGAAGCCCACGAAGGGCAGCGGCGGTGCGCCGACCATCACGATCGACAGCAGCCTGCCGATGCCGCCGAGGAAGATGCCGCCCCAGACCACGCGAAACAGCACGCTCTCGCTTTCGATGCGCGGCACCAGCCAGAGCAGTGCAAGGCCGAGGCCGAGCCAGACCCCGCCGAAGAACCGCAGATTGCTGTCCAGCACGGGTAGTGCCGGCACGCCCGACGAGGCGTAGAGCGGATCGCTCACGCCGAGCATGGTGATGATGCCGGTCAGGATCGGGACGAGGGCGAGCACCACTGTGGCGATCTGCAGCGCACGCCGGCCCATGATCGTGCCCCCGTCCTGGTTGGGCGCTAGTCCGCGACCAGCGCGTGCACCGAGAACATCGTGTTGGCGTCGGTCCAGCTGTTGCGCACCGTCCAGCCCGCGCTGCGGGCGAGCGCGGTGAAACGCTCGAGCGAGTATTTATAGCTGTTCTCGGTGTGAATGCTTTCGCCGGGGCGGAACGCGAAGGTGTTGCCGAGGATGCGCACGGTCTGTGCCTTGCGGCTGATCAGGTGCATCTCGATGCGATGGCGGTCGCGGTTGTAGATCGAGCGGTGGGTGAAGCCCGACAGGTCGAAATTGCCGCCGAGCTCGCGGTTGATCCGCGCCAGCACGTTCATGTTGAAGCGCGCGGTGACGCCGGCTGCATCGTTATAGGCGTCGTACAGCACGCGCTCGTCCTTCTCGAGGTCGACGCCGATGATCATCTGCGCGCCATGGCCGAGGATCTTGCGCGCGCTGCGCAGGAAGGCCAAGGCCTCGCTCGGCTCGAAATTGCCGAGCGTCGAGCCCGGGAAGAAGCCGACCTTCGGCATGGCGGCGACGGCGTCGGGCAGCGCGAACGGCGTGGTGAAGTCGGCTGCGACCGGATAGATGCCAAGACCGGGGAAATCCTTCCGCAATCCATCGGCCTGGGCCTTGAGGAAATCGCCGGATATATCGACCGGCACATAGGCTGCGAATTCGCAATGCTCGAGCAGCAGCCGCACCTTGGTGGTCGCGCCGGCGCCGAATTCGACCAGCGCCGCGCCGTTGGGGATGATCGCAGCGATCTCGTCGCCGCGGTCGCGCAGGATGCCAAGCTCGGTGCGCGTCGGATAATATTCCGGCAGCACCGTGATCTGCTCGAACAGCTCCGAGCCCGCGGCGTCGTAGAAATATTTCGGCGACAGCCGTTTCGGGTGACGGGCGAGATCGCCGATCACGTCGCCGGCAAACGCCGAAGTCGCCTCGTCGAACGGATACGCTTTTGCCAAAGCGGCGGCATGCACATTCATGATACTCTCCTGAACGCGCTTACCGGCGCGCACTTGATGTCAACTGGAATCAATCAGGCGTAGTCGGCGAGGCGTAACCCCGTGAATTGCCAGCGATGGTGCGGATAGAAGAAGTTGCGGTAGGTGACACGGCTGTGACCTGACGGCGTCGCCAGCGACGAGCCGCGCAGCACGAGCTGATTCACCATGAATTTTCCGTTGTATTCACCGAGCGCGCCCTCGATCGCGCGGTAACCCGGGTAGGGTGAGTAGGCGCTGCGGGTCCATTGCCAGACGATGCCATAGGCGTCGTTGAGCAGGCCGGCACGCGCCGCGACCTCCCATTCCATCTCGGTCGGCAGATGCTTGCCGGCCCAGCGGGCGAAGGCGTCGGCCTCGTAATAGCTGACATGGCAGACCGGGGCCTTTGGGTCGATCGCCTGCAGGCCACCCAGCGTCATGATCTTCCATTCGCCGTCGATCTCGCGCCAATGGCCGGGCGCCCGCCAGCCCTCGTTGCTCACATTGCCGAAGCCGTCCATCAGCCACAGCGTGGCGGTGGAATAGCCGCCGTCCTTGATGAAGGCGAGCCAGTCGGCGTTGCTGACGAGATTCTTCGCGAGCTTGACCGGGCCGACGAGGGCGCGATGCGCGGGCTTCTCATTGTCGAAATGGAAGCTGTCGTCGCCGTGGCCGACGGTGTGGATGCCTTCGTTGAGCGTCACCCATTCCTGCTGCCCGTGCTGCGATGCCGGGAAGCGCCAAGCCGGATCGTAGGCCGGCGGGATCGGGTTCTGTGCGAAGGCATGCAGGATGTCGGTGTACATCAGCTCCTGATGCTGCTGCTCGTGATTGAGGCCGACCTCGACCAGCGGCACCAGGGCCTCGAGCTGTTCAGGCGTCGCGGTCTGGAAGAATTTCACGACTTCGGCGTCGACATGGCGGCGATACGCGGTGACTTCGTCGGTGGTCGGGCGGGTCAGGTGACCGCGCTGGTGGCGGGCATGGCGGGGGCCGGCGCTGACGTAATAGGAATTGAACAGATAGGCGTAGTCCGGATGGAAGGGCATGTAGCCCTTGAGGTGCGCACCGAGCAGAAACTGCTCGAAGAACCAGGTGGTATGGGCGCGGTGCCATTTGGCAGGGCTCGCATCCGGCATCGACTGGATCAGCTGATCTTCCGCCGACAGCGGGGCGGCCCGGCGCTCGGTCTCGTCGCGGACCGCGCGATAGGCGTCCGCCAGCCGCTGCGCGAGCGGGGCGGATTCGGAGGAAAGTGACGGGGTGTCGGCGGTCGCGTTGGCCGCGGCAGAGGCTGGTTTCGTCACATGGGTCTCCGATTCCAGGGGAGAACGTTGCTTCGGCAATCTGGTTCCTGACGGACAGTTCGTCCTAGATAGGGGCTCCGTTACGGGAAAAAAGCCTCCCCCATGATGATATTGGGGCCGTCAGATAATCCCGGCGCTTTGGGGGTGCCGTCCGGCCCCCGCCGCATGCCAGATTTCCGCCATTTTGCTTTGGATGCACAATGGTTTGAGCTACATATATAGCCAGTCACGGGTTAGAAGGGCGGGCCGGCCCGCAAGGGCTTGAGAGCGCCGCCTACGCAAGGAAGCGAAAATGAGCATCGAGCAATTCATCGACAACGAAGTGAAGTCGAACGACGTCGTGCTGTTCATGAAGGGCACGCCGCAATTCCCGCAGTGCGGGTTTTCCGGTCAGGTCGTGCAGATCCTCGACCACATCGGTGTCGGCTACAAAGGCCTCAACGTTCTGGAATCGGCCGAGCTGCGCAACGGCATCAAGGTCTATTCGAATTGGCCGACGATCCCGCAGCTCTATGTGAAGGGCGAGTTCGTCGGCGGTTGCGACATCATCCGCGAGATGTTCCAGGCCGGCGAATTGCAGCAGCTGTTTGCCGACAAGGGCATCCCGGTCGACGTGGCTGCCTGACGTTGACCGCGCGCCAGATCGGCAAGGCGCGGCTCGAAGTCATCGTCACTGACATCACGACCCTGCGCGTTGACGCCATCGTCAACGCGGCCAACTCATCGCTGCTCGGTGGCGGCGGTGTCGACGGCGCGATTCATCGCGCCGCTGGGCTCGAACTTGTCGCCGAGTGCCGCATGCTTCACGGCTGCAAGACCGGGCAGGCCAAGATCACCAAGGGATATCGGCTGCCCGCCAAGCACGTCATCCATACGGTTGGCCCGGTATGGAATGGTGGCAAGCTCGACGAGGACGAACTCCTGGCATCCTGCTATCGGCGCTCGATGGAGCTCTGTGAGAAGCATGGCCTCGCCTCGGTCGCTTTCCCCGCAATCTCGACCGGCATTTATCGTTTTCCGGCAGATCGCGCCGCCCAGATCGCCGTAAAGACTGTCGTCGACACGCTGGCCGCTGCCCCCGGCGTTGAGCACATCATCTTCTGCTGCTTCTCGGCCCCAAGCGGCGAGCTACATCAGGCGATCCTGGACGCCTTCGGTAGCCCTTGTGCCTGATGATACCGCCGCTACACTTCCCCGTGATATCCGGGGAGGGATAGTTCAAATGCATTCATTTCGATTGACGTGCGCCGCAGCCGCGGTCGCGGTGGTGCTTGCGGCGCCGGCGTTCTCGCACACCGAGGGCACCTATGAGATTCCGGCCGGTGCGCATTTCAACCCCGACAAGCTCGCCAAGATCAGCGAGTTCTTCAAGAACGAGGTCGCGACCGGGAAGATTCCCGGCGCCGTCGTCCTGATTCAGCAGCACGGCAAGCCGGTCTATCACGAGGCCTTCGGCGTGCAGGACGTGGTCAGCAAGGTGCCGATCACGGACAAGACCATCTTCCGGCTGGCTTCGATGTCCAAGTCGATCACCGCCGTGGCGTCGATGCAGCTGCTGGAGGAGGGGAAATACAAGCTCGACGATCCCGTCTCGAAGTACATTCCGTCCTTTGCCGATGTGAAGGTCGGCGTCGAGAAGAAGGCCGAGGACGGCACCAAGTCGCTCGAGCTGGTGCCGCCCAAGCGGCCGATCACGATCCTCGATCTGATGACGCATACATCGGGTATCACCTACGGCTTCTATGGCGACAGCCTGGTCCGCAAGGCCTACAAGGCAGCCGACATCTACGGCGGAGATTTCGATCTCGCCGAATTCGCCGAGCGGATCGCCAAGCTGCCGTTGCACAACCAGCCCGGCGCGCTCTGGCAATACGGTCATTCCACCGACATCCTGGCACGCGTGATGGAAGTGGCCACCGGCGAGAAGCTCTCGACCATCGAGCAGGAGAGGCTGCTCGGCCCGCTCGGGATGAAGGACACCGGCTTCTTCGTCACCGATCCCGAGAAGCAGAAGCTGATGGCCGAGCCGATGCCGAACGACAGCGACTTCCGGGTCGGCCGGGTCAACGATCCGACCAAGGTCAAGAAATGGGAGTCCGCCTCTGGCGGCATGGTCTCGACGATGGCGGATTATTCGCTCTTCGCGCAAATGCTACTCAATGGCGGCACCCTCGACGGCAAGACCATCATGAAGCCCGAGACGTTCAAGGAGCTGACGACCGACCGCGTCGGGCCGGGCTCCGGCGTCGAGCGCGATTTTTTCTACTTCCCCGGAGATGGCTTCGGCTTCGGGCTGGGGATTGCGGTGCGCACCGATCCGGGCACGGCGAAGCCGCCGCCGCCCGGCGATCTCGGCGAGCTGAAATGGGACGGCGCCAGCGGCTGCTACTATATCATCGACCGCAAGCAGGATTTCTTCTTCGTCCTGCTTGAGCAGACGCCGACCGAACGCCAGCGCATCCAGCGGACGCTGAAGCAACTCGTCTATGAAGCAATGGAGAACTGACATGCGTGGGTGCCGCGCAGTCGTCGCGGCACTCGTGCTCGCGTTCGTCGCAACCGATGCGAAGGCCGGCTCCCCGGGGTCGGCCGCGCACAGATTCTCTCCGGAGGGCCTCGCCAAGGTCTCCGACTATGTCAGGAACGAGGTCGCGACCGGCAAGATCCCCGGTGCGATCCTGCTGCTGCAGCAGCACGGCAAACCGGTTTACTTCCAGAAGTTCGGGGTTCGCGACGTCGCCACCGAATTCTCGATGAGCGCGGATACCATCTTCCGCCTCTATTCGATGTCGAAGCCGATCACGACGGTCGTCGCCATGATGCTGGTGGAGGAAGGCAAGCTCGCGCTCAGCGATCCGGTGTCGAAATACATCCCGGCCTTTGCCGGCATGAAGGTCGGCGTGGAGAAGCGCGGCGACGAGGGCAAGCCGACGATGATGCTGGAGCCGCTCAAGCGACCCATCACCATCGAAGACTTGATGCGCCACACCGCCGGATTGCCCTACGGTTATTATGGCGGCGGGATCGTGAACAAGGACTACGCCGATGCCGGCCTGTTCAACAACGATCCCGACAACGCGGAATTCGTGGCGCGGCTCACGGCGCTGCCGCTTGCCGAGCAACCCGGCACGCGATGGGACTACGGCCATTCCACCGACGTGCTCGGCCGCATCATCGAGGTGATCTCGGGGAAATCCCTGTTTCAGGTCGAGAAGGAGCGGCTGCTCGGCCCGCTCGGGATGAACGAGACGGCGTTCTACGTCACCGATCCTGCGAAATGGCCGTTGATCGCCGAGCCGATGCCGAAGGATCGCACCATCAGTCCGGTTGCCGACATCCGCGACCCGCGCCAGCTGCTGCGATGGGAATCCGGCGGCGGCGGCATGGTCGGCACCATCGGCGACTATGCGCGCTTCTCGCAGATGCTGCTGAACGGCGGCCTCTATGAGGGCAAGCGCTATCTGAAGCCGGAAACCATCGCGCTGATGGCGAAGGACCACATCGGTCCGGAAACCGGGGTCGTGCGCGACAAGAATTATTACCCCGGTCCGAACTCCGGCTTCGGCCTCGGCTTTGCCGTGCGCACCTCAGTGCCGCCGAATACGGACTGGCCATTGGGTGAGTATCGCTGGGACGGCGTCGGGGGCACGTTCTTCTTCGTCGATCCCGCCGACGATCTGTTCGGGATCTTCATGGTGCAGACGCCGTCGCAGCGCGGCCGGATCCAGCAGGCGCTGAAGACGCTGATCTATCAGGCGATGGGGCGCTAGCGGTGGCGCGGGGAGGTGGTCATGCAGGCGATGACGTTCACTCTCCGCAAGCTCATCCTGGTGGCCGTCACATCTGCCGCCATGATTGCTGCCGCCATGACTGCGTGCCGGCCTGTTCTGGCCGAAGAACCTCGCCGCCCCGGTGATGCCGACGTCATGCAGCGGATCGACCGCGTCTTGAACGGCCTGAGGACGGCGATTGTCGTCGACGGCGATGCGCCAATGACGCTTGCCGATCGCATGAACGAGCTGCACGTTCCCGGTGTCAGCATAGCGGTGATTCATGGCGGCGCCATCGAATGGGCGCGCGGCTTCGGCTTAGTCGCCATCGGCGGTCCGCCCGTGGTGCCGGAAACGCTGTTCCAGGCGGCCTCGATCAGCAAGCCGGTGACCGCTATTGCCGCTCTGGCGCTGGCGCAGGCCGGCAAGCTCGATCTCGATGCGGACGTCAACGCTTCGCTCAAGAGCTGGAAGATTCCGGACTATCCGTATTCCCTATCCCGGGTGACAGTTCGGCGGTTGCTGAGCCATACGGCCGGGATCAACGTGCCCTTCTACCCCGGCTATCAGGCCGGCCAGCCGGTCCCCTCTCTTCTCCAGGTTCTCGACGGCACGCCGCCTGCAAACAGCGCGCCTGTCCGGGTCGAGCACGAACCCGGCAAGCAGGACCGCTATTCCGGCGGCGGCTACACGATCGTTCAGCAACTTCTCGTCGACGTGACGGGGCGGCCGTTTCCTGCGCTGCTCGACGACGTCGTCCTCAAGCCTTTCGGGATGACGCATTCCAGTTTCGCGCAGCCATTGCCTGCGGATCGTTTGACGATGGCCGCTACACCGTACCGGTCGGACGGCGCGCCGGTGCCTGGCGGCCCGCATGTCTATCCCGAACTGGCCGCCGCGGGATTATGGACGACGCCGACCGATCTCGCCCGTCTCTTGCTCGGTGTGCTGGATTCGTTGGCAGGTCGGAGCAATCCCGTTCTGTCGCAATCGATGACGGCCGAGATGCTCTCGCCGGTTCTCGGCAGTGCCGACGGGCTACCGCCCGGGATCGGACGACGCGGGCTGGGCTGGCTAGTTCGCGGCTCGGCGCCCAACCGGCAATTCTGGCACAACGGAGTGAACGAGGGCTTCATCGACACCATGGTCATTTTCGAGAACGGCGATGGCGCCGTTGTCATGACCAACAGCTGGGGCGGTCGTATCCTCGTCGACGAGATCCTGCGCAGCATCGCGGCCGAGTACGGCTGGCCAGATCGCCAGGCCAAGGTCGGGAAGTTCATTGCGGTGAGCCCGCAGACGCTGGACCGTCTGGTCGGAACCTATCGGTTCTCGCCGGAATTTTCGATCCGCGTCACAAGGGAGGGCAATCGCCTGTTCAGCGAGGCGACAGGGCAGGAGCGGCGCGAAATCTTTGCCACCAGCGATCACGAGTTCTTTTTCAAAATCGTCGATGCCGTGCTGTCATTCGACACGGACGACCAGAACGCGGCAATGCAAGTGATGCTTCACCAGGAAGGAACTGACTACGTCGGAAAGCGGCTGCCGTAGTTTGGCAGCCCGGATTTCGTCGAGCTCCATCCGGGCTACGGGAGTTACGCCGCGCGCACGATGTCCCTGACGTGCCCGACCGCTTCCTCGATCATCGCCGTTGAGACGTCGAGATGCGTGCAGGCCCTGATCCGGTCGTCCATCATCGCCAGCGTCACGCCGCGCTTGCGCAGCTCGGCGACCATCTTGTCGCCCGAGACGCCGGCGCCGTCGGGCTTGAAGAACACGAGGTTGGTCTCGGGCGTCTGCACCGTGATGCCGTTGATCTGCGCCAGCCCTCGCGCCAGCGCCCGCGCATTGGCATGGTCGTCGGCGAGACGGTCGACATGGTGATCGAGCGCATAGATGCAGGCGGCGGCACAGACGCCGGACTGCCGCATCGAACCGCCGAGCCGCTGCTTCCAGCGCCAGACGTCGTCGATGAAGGCGCGGGTGCCGGCGATGGCGCCGCCGATCGGCGCGCCAAGGCCTTTCGAGAAATCAATCCAGGCCGAATCCCAGCCCGCCGTCATGTCGCGCGGCGAGATGCCGGATGCGACGGTCGCGTTCAGAAGCCGCGCGCCGTCCATGTGGGTCACCAGTCCGTGGTCCTTGGCGATGCGCACGACCTCGTCGAGCGCGGCCTTCTTCCAGATCGTGCCGCCGCCGATATTGGCGGTCTGCTCGACGCTGACCAGCACCTGCGGCGGCTGGTAGCGGGTGCGCGGATGCAGCGCGGCGCGAAACGTGTCCGGCGTGAACTGGCCGTCGTCGCCCGGGAGCTGGGTGATCTGGAAGCCGCCGAGCGCGGCATGCGCGCCGCCCTCGCGCGCGATGATATGCGCGGTGGCATGCGCCAGGATCTCGTCGCCGGGGCGGCAATAGGCGAGCGTCGCCGCGACGTTGCACATCGTGCCCGACGGCATGAAGACGGCGGCTTCCTTGCCGAGCAGATCGGCGACGCGTGCGCAGAGCTCGTTGGTGGTCGGATCGTCGCCGACCTGCTCGTCGCCGACCTCCGCCTTCGCCATCGCCTCGCGCATGGCCGGCGTCGGTTTCGTCTGAGTGTCCGACAGCAGGTTGATGCGGACGGCGGGCGCCTTCGGATCGGGGCGGGCAGGGGTGTAGTGCATGGCTAGTCCTGGTGATCAGTCAAACAGCTTCGGTCGGATGTCTTGTGCATGGTGGTAGACGGCACGGATCAGAACATGTCCATTTTCCTCCGTGTAGAAGACATTGTGGGACTGGAATCGAAAGCGGCGGTGGCCCGGCGCCAATTCGTCGACCGATTGCCCGATGCGTTGGAAATCCGCGAGCAGACTGAACGTTCGCTCGAGGCCTGCATGATAGGCTTCGGCCTGGTATGGGCCGAAGGTCCGCGACGTGAATTCGTAGATGTCGATAAGCTGCGCGCGCGCTCTAACTGAGAGGCGGTACTCAGCCATTCGTGCGTGCGGCGGCTTGCTGTCGGGCCGCCGCTAGCACGTCATCCATGCTGTCATCGGTCGGCGTGGCGCAATCAGGATGGGAAAGCGCCTCTTGATAACGGCGTATTTGCTCGTCGCGGGGAAGGGCGGCCCAAGCCGCAAGTTCGGCTTCCGTCGGCGTGGCGGACGGCATGATGCGAACTGTCTTGTCGGCGGTCCCAGACATGCGCTGAACTATAACACAAAAGCCGGCCCAAACAAAAAGGCCCCGGCAAAACCGGGGCCTTTCGGATCTCGCATGCGTGCTGTGATCAGCGCGAATAGAATTCGACGATCAGATGCGGCTCCATCTGCACCGGGAACGGCACGTCCGAGAGGCCGGGGGTGCGCGCGTACTTCGCGGTCATCTTGGAGTGATCGACTTCGATGAAGTCGGGCACATCGCGCTCGGGGAGCTGGCTCGCCTCGAGGACCGGGGTGAGCTGCTTGGAGGATTCCTTGACCTCGATGACGTCGCCGACCTTCAGCTTGTAGCTGCCGATGTTGACCTTGCGGCCGTTCACCTTGATGTGGCCGTGGTTGATGAACTGGCGCGCGGCGAACATCGTGGAGACGAACTTGGCGCGATAGACCACGGTGTCGAGACGGCGCTCGAGCAGGCCGATCAGGTTCTCGCCGGTGTCGCCCTTCAGGCGGCTGGCTTCGACATAGATGCCGTGGAACTGGCGCTCGGAAATGTTGGCGTAGTAGCCCTTGAGCTTCTGCTTGGCGCGGAGCTGCACGCCGAAGTCGGAGAGCTTGCCCTTGCGGCGCTGGCCGTGCTGGCCGGGGCCGTATTCGCGGCGGTTCACGGGGCTCTTCGGGCGGCCCCAGATATTCTGGCCCATGCGGCGATCGATCTTGTACTTCGCCTCACTGCGCTTTGTCATCGCGTCCTCTTTGCGTAGCCGTCGCATCAAGCGACCGGCATTTTGTCAGTCTAGGGTTTGAGGAGACGCGCCCTCCTGTGTACCGGCCAAAAGGCCTGTACCGACAGGTTCGCCTCGAAAGCTCGGGGAGAACCACGGGTCGCGAAACGCATCGCGGGCCGAAACCGGCCCGCGAGCAAGGGTGGTCTTAAGGAGAAAGTCCGGTCCTGTCAAACGAAACGGGGGGCGTTTTGGGCCGAATCTGCGTCAAAATTGGCCGGTTTCGGCCCTCAAAGCCGGTTTCCGGCCGCCCGGACCGGCCGGGCGTCGGTGTGAGGCCGGATCGCGCCCAATTCTGCGGCGATTTCGCCGCTCAGCACGTGCTCGAGCCGGGTCAGGGTCTGGGCGATCAGGGCGGCGTCGCAGACCAGATGGTCCCAGCGCAGCACCACATCGACGGTGTGGTCCGGCTTAACCACGCCATAGCTCAGCAGGAAGGGCCCCGGGCTCAGCGCGTGCAACTCGCCGGGGCCATAGGCCGCGACCGAGGTCACCCCGAAGCTGCCGCAGAAATTGGCGCGCTGCCGGCCGAAATTCAGCCCGATCGCCCAGGCCAGGCGGCGCAGCGGAAGCGGCAGGCGCGTCACACAGAGGGTTTTGCGGAACGAGGGGATCTCGTGCAGCGGCGCGGTCTTGGCG